>NZ_KB850140.1:342395-415610 GCF_000369685.1 Acinetobacter sp. CIP 102136 | reverse complement strand
TTCAAAATCCTGTCGCACAACAGGTTTAATTAGCTCATGAAATACGGTATTCTGATGTGACAAAACCTGAATCCTGGTCGTTAAAGTGTTTGTTTGCACTCATATTTTAACTGTTAGGACTCAGGTTTTTTTATTTAAAGCAAACTATGGGACAGCAGTGCACTACAGGCATCTTTTTTATTTATTCGACTTGAATTTAAAGCTTAGCTTTGTACCAGCATATCTTTTTTCATGTCTTTATAATGCTGGTATTCATTCTTGTACTGCACTGCTAAAGCGGTCTTTTGCTCTTCTCCCAGAATTTTACCAGCTTGCTGAAAGAAACCATGTTCCTCTTCTTTTAAGTGATGATGCACCTTTTCGGAAAGTTTTTTGGCCATGGCAATCCAGCCCGGATTACTCAATTCAGTTGCAGTTAATTCCTCAATCATTTCGTCCATTTCATGATGTTCGGCCAAGGCATGGCGGGTAATATTCAGGCCTGAATCGGTCATCATCAAGGGGATATAAAAATAACGGTCTTCCGCAGCCTCATGGGCAAATAATTCATTTTTGAGTTGCTTGAACAGCTCGCGGCGTTCTGCTGTATCCCCGGAAGTCTGTAATAGTTTTTCTGCAAGATCACGCTGAATCTCATGACTCTCTCTTAATGCTTCAAAAATAGTCGTCATTCCGATATTTCTCCGATTGTTTTATTTTTAATATCATTGATTCTAGAAGATTTTCAGAACAGGTTCAGACCCAGTTTATAAAGTGATTTGTTAAGAAACTTTAATATCGAGAATGATTTACATCGGGTTTATATCTAAAAAAACATCTGGTATG
Source organism: Acinetobacter sp. CIP 102136 (assembly GCF_000369685.1). GTDB lineage: Bacteria > Pseudomonadota > Gammaproteobacteria > Pseudomonadales > Moraxellaceae > Acinetobacter > Acinetobacter fasciculus. The sequence goes on along the minus strand of NZ_KB850140.1, from coordinate 414,785 downwards.
CCATCCGGCAAATCAGCAGACTGACCAGAATCAGGAATAAAATCCGGATAAAGCCACTGCCATATTTAAATGCCAAACGCACCCCGACCAAGGAACCACAAATATTGGCTACCGCCATCATTGTCCCGACCATAAACAGCACATTGCCACTAGGAATAAAAAAGCTTAAGGCGGCCAGGTTGGTAGTGAAATTGGCAATTTTCGATAAGGCCGATGCATGCAGGAAGTCGACGCTCAAATAGCGAATAAAAAAGAAAATAAAGAAACTACCGGTGCCCGGACCAAAGATACCATCATAAAAGCCTATCGCCAGACTGCCCAAAGCGGCCAGAATCAGCATTTTCCGATTCAGTTTTTGTTCGGTATGCACCTGGCCGAACTGTTTTTTCATCAAGGTTTGACATACTCCCCTCACTTTCATTTTACCTCAAGTGGGGGGATTCTAAAAGCAAAAGCTCTTAGGTGACTTCCTCACGGATTTCACTTGCTTTCTGCTTCACAGGGCGATCTTTACCGCATCTTCCCTCGACAGACAAAACGGTATGTCCCACCGCTAAAATGTTACGAGAAGCGTTAATATCTGCATTCTCGCTAAAACCACAACTAACACACTCAAACTTAGCCTGAGTAGGTCTATTTTCTTTTGCAACATGACCGCATGAACTACAAGTCTGACTTGTATATCTAGGGTCAATCTTAACGAGTAAACCACCTCGCCATTGTTGCTTATACTCCAACATATTGACAAGCATTGACCAACCTTGATCAAGAATTGATTTGTTCAAGCCTGACTTGGCTTTCACATTCTTTCCTTTGTTCTCGATTGTACCTTTTGCTGACTTCGACATATTGGCTACTTTTAAGTCCTCAACTACGATCATTGCGTGGTTTTTGCTGAGAGTTGTAGTGACTTTATGCAAGTAGTCATGCCGAATATTGGCAATATGATGGTGTAGTTTATTGATCTTTAAATTGAGCTTTTTCCAATTTTGGCTGAACTTGGTTTTCTTCTTCAACTTGCGTTGAAGCCTAGCTAATTTAACTTGATTAGCTTTAAAACTATTGATCGGGTCGAACACCTGACCACTAGATGTTGTAATTAATTTTTTAACACCTAGATCAACACCAATGGCTGATTTGGATGGGTGAATCGGTGCATCTATTGTGCTTTCAACACCGAAAGAGATATACCACTTTCCAACATGCTTTGAGATTGTGACATTCTTGATTTCACCAAGAATCTCTTGTGATTTTCTGAATTTCACAACGCCAATGTCATTAGGCAACTTAACCTGATTACCTTTAACCCAACAATATCTGCCAAATTGAACAATGCGAATTGAATCATAACCATCAGATTTCTTTTTAAATCGTGGCATGAGTGGTCTAAGCTGAATTTCACTGCCATCGGTCAATTTAAAGAATCTTGGTTTTTTAGGCTTAAATGGTTTTTGCTTTAACTTAGCTTGTTCTTTTTTATCAAAAAATTTAGCCCAAGCATCACCAAGATCACGGACTTTTTGTTGGAGTGAAACACCATTAGAGCTTTTTTCTAAAAAAGCACATTCAGGTTTTTTGCGTAATTCAGGAATTTTATTGACTAAATTAACTTTGTTGATTCGCTCATTTTTAGCAAGCATCTCAAATGATACAGCTAAAATTTGATTCCAAACAAAACGTGCAGAGCCAAGCAACTTGTTTAAAACAAGCTCTTGTTCCGCATTAGGCTCAAGCCTAAATTTGTACGCTTTGTTGATCTTCATTTCGCCTTAAATCTATTTAGATACAGAAACTTAATGTAAATTATTCTATCATATTGCACTAAAAAAACACCAAAAAAAAGTCGTGAAATTCACCTCCACCCTAATGTTGGGTGGAGTCCTCTTTCACACTAAAGATAGATGGCGATCACGATCAACATGACCAGCACAAAAGGCTTAAGAATCTCGACTGGAATTAGCGTAACGCTGGCTGCACCAATAAAAGAGCTGACAAAACTACACAGTGCAATCACGCCCAAGAGCAGCCAAGGCAGTTTCACCTGACACAGATAGGAAAATGCCGCAGAAGCGGTGCCACAAATGGAAGCGAATTTATTGGTACCAAAGAACGTAGCAGGCTGTAGATGCGGTAAACTCCCCATAATTGCCGGAATCTGGATCAGACCACCACCGCCTACGGCAGCATCAATCGCCCCTGCAAAAAATGCAAAGACAACCAGACTGATGATGATCTCAATTTCCATATATTGACTCGATTAGAGGTTCAGGACGCGTTTGGGCACCAGACGTTTTTTGTCGGTGATTTCTGCCAGCCCCAGACATTTCTCACCATCAAAAACCAGCACCTGTTCAGCTGCTTCATGTTCGATATTGCTTTCCATGCCGCGGCTAAAATATTCTGCACGACTTTCGGGTACCTGCACTTTTGGAAAATGATCAACCGGTGCATAGGCCGGCAATAACAGTTCATCGCGCTCTGCTTCGCTCAGGCTTTCCAGATATTCAATGGTATAACTTGGAATCAAATCAAAATGGCCGGTTTTGATGCGGTGCAGATAAGTCAGATGGCCATAAGTTCCCAGCGCTTTGGCAATATCTTCACCTAAAACCCGGATATAAGTGCCTTTAGAACAGGTAATATCCAGCGTAATACTGTTCTCCGTAAAGGACAAAAACTCAATCGCTAAAATCGTAATTGGACGCGCTTCACGTTCAATCTCGATACCTTTGCGCGCCAGTTCGTATAAAGGACGGCCTTCTTTTTTCAAGGCAGAATACATCGGCGGCACTTGCTGGATATCCCCGATAAACTGTGCCAATGTGTCCTGAATCAAGGCTTCCGAGAGTTCAGGAACCGCTTTTTCCAGAAGCACCTCACCTTCGACATCGCCCGTGGTGGTACTATGCCCCAAAAATACGGTCGTCTGATAACGCTTGACCGAATCTAATAAATAATGCGAAAACTTGGTCGCCTCCCCCAAACACACGGGCAATAAACCGGATGCCAGCGGATCCAGCGCACCGGTATGGCCGGCTTTTTGTGCACGGTACAACCAGCGGACTCTTTGCAATGCGGCATTAGAGCTGATACCCAAAGGCTTATTAAGCAGGAAGACACCACTAAGATGACGACGCTGAATTTTAGGAGATGATGCTTTCATGGCAAAAAATCAGACATTTTATAAATTGGCGCCATGGTAAAACCCTGCGAGATGATTTACAACTTTTCTATAGTCTCTAATGATTTTTATGGCATATTGAGCCGGCTTTAATATCTAAAAGCTTGAACATCTAAAAATAATGAAACAACGAGAAAATAGGTGCATAGGATATGCAGAAATATAAAATATGGATCATTCTGGCGTTGCTGGTGCTGTGCATTCTCACGCTGATCTTATGGCTGTCTCCAAAAGAAAATAACCAGGCGGATACCGGGACAAAAACACCTTTTACTGAAACTCAGGCAGAGCAAACCGCACTCTTGGTCAATGGCCCTGCCAATGCAGCCTTCCCCAGTGCCAGCCAGCAAGATACCGAAATTAATTGTCAGATGCAGTTAGATGCCAGCAACCGTCTGATCGTGAATGAACAGACCCGCAACTGTTTTGAATATTTTATTACTCAGTTTGGCGAAAAAAATCTGCAGCAGATCCAGCAGGATTTTAAAGCCTATATTCGCCAGAATCATAAAGAACCAGCACTCTCGCAAATTCTGGATTTATGGGATCGTTATATCCAGTATCGTCAGGGTTTGGGCCAGCTCACTGCACCGACTGGGCTGAATCAGGAATATCCTGCCTATTATCGTAGCATCTATAACAGTACCCAGTATTTGCGCCAGCAGTACTTTTCCAAGTATGAAATTGAAGGCTTGTTTGGCACAGAAGATGCCTATCATGAATATACCCTGGACCGGATGAGCGTATTGGCAGACAAAAGCTTGACTGAGACTGAAAAAGCCCAAAAGCTCAAAGCACTGTTTCAACAGCTCCCACAGGACTGGCAGGAAAATCTGGAACAACTGAATAAACTGGAAGATCTGCGCAAACTAACCGCTAATATTAAGGCTCGTGGCGGTTCCAGCGATGAAATCCGGCAGATGCGGATTAATCTAGTCGGCCCTGAAGCCACACAGCGTCTGGAACAACTGGATGTACAACGCAGCGACTGGAAAAACCGGGTGACGGGCTATTTAGATGAACGGGATCAGATTACCCAGTCCGGCATGTCAGATACCGCCAAACAGCAAGCCATTGCCCAGCTTCGCAGTAAACATTTTAATACACCGCAAGAACAACTCCGGGTAGAAACCTTTGAACAGGTTCATGATCAGGGAGCCAAGCTGCCCTTTGCTGACTAAGCCTAAAAGCCATCACCTGTTGATGGCTTTTTTATAAATGCCCTTTTGATAACTTTATATTTTTTCTCAAAATGATCTTTTATAGTTGTTTCCAAATATTTCGTATTTACACAAAATAACTTAGAAAAATTATAATAATTTCAAAGACTTTTTATTTAAATACATCTGCAAATAAAACGCATACTTACAATGTAAATTCCTCCTGTCCTGCATGTCCCCAAATGACATGGTTTTAGACCTCTGAAATGAAAAAATACCGCTTCTTCAAAAGAAAAATTGCTCAGCCACTGAAGACCTAAACTGTATTTTCATCGTCTGATTTGTGGCTTGCGACACTCTACAAAAAGCAATGATTGCTTGAATAAAGATAGAATTAAAAAAGGGACAGCTATGCATACTTTCAGCAAGACAGCCCAGTTACTGACTGTGGCTTTAGCGACCACTCTGGGATTCAGTTTTTCTGCACAGACTCAGGCTGCAGCGAGTGCAACACAAGTCATCGAAAAGAGCCGGTCTGACTATGCCAAGACCAAATATCCGATCCTGATGGTGCATGGCTGGTTAGGCTGGTCACGTATTGGCACCGATAGTATCGGGCTGGATTACTGGTATCAGATTCTGCCCGATATGGCACGTAATGGCTCTACCGTCTTTGCGGCACAATTGTCTCCAGCAAATACAACGGCGCATCGCGGTGAACAACTGGTTCAGCAGGTTGAAGATGTTCTGGCAATTACCGGCAAGAAAAAACTGAATTTGATTGGTCACTCTCATGGCGGACCAACAGTACTCTATGTCGCAGCGACCCAACCGCAGTATATTGCGTCTATCACTGGCGTTGCAGGAACCTACCATGGCTCCAAAGTCGCAGATGATATTCAGAACAATAGCCTGACGCGTACCGCCTTTAACATTTTAGGGGATTATATTATTGGACCATTGATTGCACTGGGTCAGTTTAAGCCTGAACTGGAAATTGATTTTGATGCTTCCATGAAATCCCTGACCCAGACCGGTTCAAATACTTTTAATGCCACAGTGGCGCAGCAGGTGGTCAAAGATGGTGTATTGGCTTCCACAGAAAACTGCAATAAAAATTTAAAACAGAAAGACAGTAAAGGCATTCATTATTATTCATGGACGGGTGTGGCCCAAGCCACCAATGCACTGGATATTGACACGATCCTGATGCAGCTCGGCCCTTTATCTTATGGCAGTAAAGACAATGACGGCATGGTGTCACGTTGTAGCGCTTTCATGGGCAAGGTCATTCATGACCAGTACAAACTCAATCATACTGACCTGGCCAACATGATGTTTGGTCTGAAGGGTATGTTTGCACCCGATCCGGTCGCCCTCTATCGCCAACATGCCAACCGGCTCAAATTAGAAGGTTTATAACCCAGAGTGCCTATATTTCAGTTGAGATATAGGCTTTTTTTCTGGTTCTTTTTATTTAACCTATCATTGTTCTGGAAGCTGCAATGAAAAAAATAATCTATCACTTGAACCTTTTACTGTTAGTTTCCATATGGACTGGCCCTGTGCAAGCCGCGGCATTACAGCAATACAAAAGCAATTTTGTCCTCTCGAGTTATGCCAGGACAAAATACCCGATGGTCTTTGTGCATGGTTTTGGTCTGGGTTTTAACCGGATTGGAACGGAGAGCATCGGTCTGGATTACTGGTATCAGATTCCCCAAGACCTGAGCCGGCATGGTGCATGGGTATTTTCTGCCGAATTGTCTGCTGTTGCATCCAATGAACTGCGTGGCGAACAGCTCTTGATGCAAATTGATGAAGTACTGGCACTGACAGGTCATAAGAAAGTCAATCTGATTGGGCATAGCCAAGGTGGCCCAACGATTCAATATATTGAGGGCATTACGCCGCATAAAGCTGCCTCTTTAACCGCCATTGCAGGCGCTATGCAAGGCACACCGGTTTTTGTCAATGCCGGCCAGACACCCCTCCTTGAGCCCTTTATTCAGGCCATCGGTACGATTCTGGGCCACAGCATGAATCTGGTCACGGGTAACCAGTATCCGGTCAGTATGATCGAGGCACTGCAAGCTATGAACCCAGAGGCGATTCAGGCTTTCAATATGAAATATGGCTCCTCTGCCATTCCCAAAGACTGTCAGTCTCAGGGCAGCAAACTCACGCCAAATGGAATTTACCACTATTCCTGGATGGGCAACCGGCAGGCAACCAATTCCTTGGATGTGATTGAGTCTACAGTCGTGACTTTAGGTAGCAGTTTCTTGAAAGGAGAAGCCAATGATGGTGCTCTGCCGCTGTGTAGCGGACGCTATGGCCAAATCATCCGTCAGGACTATGCCCATAACCACTTTGATGAAGTAAACCAGTTTTTTGGCATTTTGGGTCCTTTCGCGCAGGATCCGGTCGCACTGTATCGCCAACATGCCAACCGGCTCAAGCTGCAAGGCTTATAAATCACTTATTTTATGAATAGATCATCTTTATTAATTAAAAAAACTTAGGAAACTGAGTCCCTGCTACATAGGGGAACTTTAGGCAACTGGATGAGGATCATCCCGTTAAAACAACAAAAGTGAGGAAAATATAATGAAATTCGGAATATTAATCACCGGCCTGCTGCTGGCGGGTACATGTCTCAGCACCCAGGCATCCACCCAGGCCAGTCAGGTCACAGCAAAAGCCAGTTCACAATATGCCAAGACCCAATATCCAATTGTCTTCGCACATGGTATGGCAGGCTTTATCCGGGTCGGTACCGACCAGTTTGGACTGGATTACTGGTATCAGATTTTACCGGATCTGGCGCGTAATGGCGGCAATGTCTGGGCAACACGTGTCTCACCTTTTAACTCCTCAGGAATTCGGGGTGAACAACTTTTAGAGCAAGTCAAAGAAATTCAGGCCATTACCGGTGCAGACAAAGTCAATCTGATTGGTCATTCACATGGCGGCCCGACCATTCGTTATGTTGCAGGTGTGAGACCTGATCTGGTTGCTTCCCTGACTTCCGTCGGTGCTCCACATAAAGGCTCTCCGGTTGCAGACCTGATTCTTCAGGCAGAAGGTACGCCAATACAAGGGCCTTTAGTCGGTGGTATCAACCTGGTGTCTAAGGCCATCACCTGGGCACAAGGTCTGGATCCGAGCAGTTTCCCACATGATTCTCTGGCTGGTGGTCGCAGTCTGACCCTAGCAGGATCCGCTCAATTCAACCAGAAATATCCGCTGGGTATGCCGACCACCGCCTGCGGTGAAGGTAAGGAAAAAGACGGTGATATTCGTCATTATTCATTCACCGGTATAGGCCAAGTCACCAACCCGCTCGACCCTGATTCAGCATTGAAAGTTACAGCTTTACTCATTGATGGCGGCAAGGAAAATGATGGTCTGGTCTCCCGCTGTAGTGCCAAATTCGGTAAAACCATTCGGGATAATTACAACTGGAATCATCTGGATGAAGTGAACCAATTGCTCGGATTAAAGAATATCTTTGCTCCAGACCCAGTCGATGTTTATCGCCAGCATGCCAACCGGCTCAAATTGCAAGGCCTGTAATTCAACCTCATCCCTGTCATCACAATATGCAGGGATTTTTTAATTTTTAAACCGCCAAAATGGAACTTTATGAAAATTAGAACGCATTTTATAACCTTATGCTGCGTGTTATTTGCGGGCCAATATGTGCAGGCTTCCAATTTGCAGCAAGCAGAAACCAGATTTGTTGTGTCCAATTATGCCAAAACACAATACCCAATTGTATTTGCACATGGCATGGTCGGCTTTAATCACATTGGTTTTGATGCCTTAGGCATGGATTATTGGTATCAAATTTTGCCAGATTTAGCCCGTAATGGTTCAACTGCCTTTGCCACCCGCATCTCACCTTTCAATTCCAGCGAAATCAGAGGTGAACAATATGTGGAGCAACTCAAAGAAGTCATGGCAATCACCGGCGCCAAAAAACTGAATTTAATTGGTCATAGTCATGGTGCGCATAGCGTGCGTTATGCAGCCGGGGTGATGCCGCAACATGTAGCCTCAGTGATGACTGTGGGCGGTGCCAACCAAGGGACAATTGTTGCTTCTGATGTCATGCGACTTGCTAATCAAACCGGAACATCTGAACTGCTCAATACCCTGATCAGCAGTTTTGGCAACGTCATCATGTGGGCACAAGGCTTAGACAGTCAAGCTTTCCCACATAATGCTCTGGCAGCAGGACACAGCACGTCGATTGAAGGCACAGCCGAATTTAACCAACGCTTTAAACTCGGGCTTTCGCTGAGCCCATGTGGTGAAGGCAAATATACAGACCAAGACATTGCACTGTATTCAATGACGGGAATCAACCCGTGACCAATCCCCTAGATGTCAGCGATGCCGCCATGAAAGCCTTGGATCTGCTTTCTGCGAGTAAGGCTGGCGCAAATGATGGAATCGTCTCGGTATGCAGCGCCAAATTTGGTAAAACGATTCGTGATGATTTTCCATGGAATCATCTGGATGAAATCAACTTGTTGTTTGGCATTAAAGGTACCTTTGCGCCTGATCCAGTTGCTGCCTATCGTCAGCATGCCAACCGTTTAAAACTGCAAGGTTTATAAAGCCACCCAAGCCTCTATTCATCCAGAGGCTTTTCTATCTTATTTTTCGCTAATTTTTTTCTTAAAATTTACTTGTTAATCATGATCAAACTGCATATAAAATATTCATCAAATATAAAAAAATAAGTGTGAAATAAAATAAATGCAGATACGTTCTATAGAAATCAAAAACAAATTTAAAAGAACCTGCCCCTGCTGCAAACGAAAAGTCATTAATCCTTTTCAATTTAAAAAATATGAGCCTTATTATTGCCCCTCTTGTCATCGACATATTATCGCAAATGTATGGATCAGTATTTTACTGGTTATCACACAATGTTTTATTTGCATTCAACTTTTTAATGCAGGATTCCAGTCTTGGGGATATTTTGTATTATTCCTGATGTTTATTCATAAAATTTTCTTGGATATTTTAGATGCTATGATCTTGCCTTTGCAGGAACATTTCGAATAAATCTACATAAAAATTAGGCATAAAAAATGCGCCCAAAGGCGCATTTTTTCACTCGTATAAAACTTAAAATTAAGCTTTAGTTTTACGAGCTGGTAATTTTTCACGAATACGTGCAGCTTTACCAGACAATTCACGTAGGTAGTAAAGTTTAGCACGACGAACGTCACCACGACGTTTCACTTCGATACCAGCAACGATTGGAGAGTGAGTTTGGAATACACGCTCAACGCCAACACCGCTAGAAATTTTACGTACTGTGAACGCAGAGTTCAAACCACGGTTTTTCTTAGCAATTACAACGCCTTCGAACGCCTGTAAACGCTCACGGTCGCCTTCTTTTACTTTAACTTGAACAATAACTGTATCACCTGGTGCAAAAGCAGGGATGTTTTGTTTCAATTGTGCGTTTTCAATTACTTGAACTAAAGGATGCTTACCGCTCATGGGGTATCTCCAATATGTGCGAGTCAGAAGAGGTCTGATCATCGCTGGGTATAGAGGCTAAAGCGCATACACCCGATTATCTTTCCCTTTATAGTTGACCATCTCAACCATAAAGAGCCTATTAAAGAATACTTAAATAATTTTAAGTATTTGCTTGAAGACAGAAATGATCACTCATCAATATCTTACAAATCTTTTAGCCATTTTTTCTGCTGCTTGGTCAACTCGACTTTTTCCACCAACTGTGGGCGGCGTTCAAGTGTACGCTGATATCGCTGCAGAAACCGCCATTTTTCAATATTGGCATGATGCCCGGACTTTAACACCTCAGGCACATCCAAACCTTCAAAATGATCTGGCTTGGTATATTGTGGGCAATCTAGAAGACCATCCACAAATGAGTCTTGCACGTGTGATTGCTCATCAGACATCGCACCCGGAAGTCTCCGGATAATACTGTCCAATAAAACCATCGCAGGAAGTTCACCACCCGACAAGACGTAATCTCCAATTGACCATTCCTGATCAACATATTGCTGGATCAAACGTTCATCGACGCCTTCATAACGTCCGCACAGTACGATGATTCCGTCATATTTGACAAAATCCTGTACCGCAGTTTCGTTTAAGGTCTTTCCTTGCGGTGACATATACACCACAGGAACCTGAACTGCACCTGCTTGCGTTGCAAGCTCTTTGGCATGCTGGATTGCTTTTGCCAAAGGCTCAGCCATCATCACCATACCCGGACCACCACCGAATGGACGTTCATCCACCCGTTTATAGTTGCCCGTCGCATAATCGCGAGGATTGATGCAATGAATTTGCATCAATTCACGTTTTGCTGCGCGCCCGCTAATACCATAGGCTGTAATCGCTTCAAACATTTCAGGAAAAAGCGTAATGACTGCAAAAAACATCGCAGACTCCCGTATTTCCGAAAAATTCTTAGTAGTCTACGCCCCAATTGACGTAGATACGACCAGCTTCAAGATCAACGCGTTGCACCACATCTTTATGCCATGGAATCATTCGCTCTTCGCCATCAATGCTATCAGCAGTTGCGCGAACCACCATGACATCGTTAGCACCTGTTTCAAACAGCTCAAAAATTTGACCGAGATTGACTTCTTGTTCTTCATCATCCAGACCTAACACAGTTAGACCTTTTAAATCAGACCAATAGTACTCATCTACGCCTGCTTGAGGCAGTTGCGATTTAGAGATCCAGACATTGGAGCCAACCAGTTCGTCTGCGCCAGTACGATCACTCACACCTTTAAGCGAAACAACCAGGCCTTTACCATGTGGTTTCCAACGTTTTACATCGACAATTTGCCAACCTGCTTTGGTCTCAATGTACCAAGGCAGATAGTCAAATATGTTGCTCATGGGTTCTGTATTGGAATAGACCCAGAGCCACCCATTTAATCCATATGCTGAACGCAACTGTCCAATCTGAATACGATCTTCGGGAACATTCTGTGTTGGTGTCATGGGCAAGCTACTACCTAATTTATATAAAAATTATGCAGCAACTGCAGCTTTTTTAGCTTGAGCAGCTAAAGAAGCAACACGATCAGAAGGTTGAGCACCTTGAGAAACCCAGTGAGCAAAACGGTCAGCATCTAAACGAAGTTTTTCTGCTTTACCTTGAGCTGTAGGGTTGAAGAAACCGATACGTTCGATGAAACGACCGTCACGTGCATTACGGCTATCAGTCACAATGATTTGATAGAACGGACGTTTTTTAGCACCACCGCGTGCAAGACGAATAACAACCATGATAGAACCTTATAGTTTTTACGGATTATCCCTGTATCGACCATCGATACGCTTCAAACCCCTTTCATAGAGGGCAGTATTTTACTTGAACTTTGCCCTGAATGAAAGATCAAAAAGTGTTTGGCTACAATTTTGGATTTGGAGTTATTTGCCGTCCCATGGCGAGCAGACCAGAGCATCCTTATACCAACACTGTTTTCCTTGAGAGTCCAGTGTTAACACACCAGTATTTAGCATTCCATTTATTGGTGTCGCAGTTAAACGCCATGAACCATTTTTTGTCGTTGCAGAATAGGCTACGCCGTCAATATCTGTAATTGAAAGATTATAATTACTTGCTCCGGTTGTCGGTATTGTAGAATTGACTAATCCGGAAGTTCCAATATTTTTGAAAGAACCATTTGCAATTTTGTAAGCCGTTAACTTTTGAGCCATCTCTTGCATAAGTGTTTGTGCTTCAACTCTTTTTGTCCTTTTTGAGTATTCTATATAATTTGGATAAGCAATTGCAGCTAAGATGCCTATGATTACAACTACAATCATTAACTCAATTAATGTAAAGCCATTTTTAATCATGATGACACCTTACAACTTGCAGGCACCGTACATGTATCTGTTTCTTTCCATCGGCATGAAGTTCCCTCACTATTCAACGCAAAGTTATTGTATTTAGCAGCATCTTTTAAATCTTTATTGACACACGCTACTAATGTCCATTTTTGAAAAATTGAAGTATCAATAACAATATTATATTTAATATCTGTTCCTACCTTGCCTTTCGGTGTAGTTTTATCTTCAGAATCTAATATAAAATTTTTATAACTAAAGTTTGTACTCCGTTCATTTTCAAGCTTAAGTGCAATATCTTGCAATTTTTGTTCAGCAATTTTTTCATTATTTTTACGTACATAATGTTGGTAACTTGGTAGCGCAACGGCTGCTAAAATCGCAATAATAATAACAGCCAACATTAATTCAATTAATGTAAACCCTTTAGCCATTACTTCGCTCCTACATATGGCGTCATATCATACCAACGGGTTGGTAATAACTTATTTGTAGTTTGATACTCTGTAATTGAATTTTGTGTACAGTCTGAACCAATACATATTGTTGGAGGTTTATTAAAAATTAATTTTCGAGAACCTTGGGTAGAGCCAGGTCCAACATTTAGACCAATAATCCCTCCACCTAAGTCACCTACATTTGTAATTTTTGTGTCCGTTCCACACTTACCAGATGGCAAACATAATTTGACTGCCGTACTTACTCCAACAATACCGCCAGAACAACTGGTACTACTTCCATTACTGCCATTGTTGGTTTTACTTGGGTCAAAAATTGAATAGTATAAATCACCATCTAGAGCGACGCCTTCGGATAATCCCCTTGTTTGATATGATCCCCCACTAGTAGCTGTTATGATAGGTAATCGATAATACCAGCCAGCTGTTTTATCAGTCGCTGCACCAGCCTTATAAATTTCATTCATATTTGTTAATTTGACTGTTGTGCCTTTTGCAGGTGTAGTTTTAGTTACATCATAATCATAGAACCCCAAAATCATATCTTGCGCAGAACTGTCAGATTTCAAAGGACTACTTCGGTCTCCTGACGCCATCGAAATGACTGCATATTTTTTAGCTAGATTATCTGTATGAATGGTAAATGTCGGTGCCTCATAAAAACGTGGGGGATTTTTACCAGCTTCTTTTGCATCGGCAAACTCAAAAGCATTAAGCACGAACTTATTATCTACATCATTTGCTTTGTGGCTTGGATTCAAATCTACTCGGAACACCTTACCTCCCAAGTCACCGACATAAAGATGATCAACTAAACCATCACCATCTCGGTCTACTGTTTTTACTCTTGATGGAATACTATTAACCATGCTATCAATTTTCGTTTCAACCCCACCTGTTGCTGTTCCATCTTTATTTTCAGCATTACTACTGCCCCACCAGAGCAACTTTCCATTTTCTGCATCAAAAATATAAATCCCGTTTCCTTTTACATTCCCAGGAGATGAATTAGTAAAAGTAGGATCTTCATATTTCATATCATAGCCACCACCCACAATCATAGCGAGTTTGCGCTGACCATTCCATTTGATATAAGCAACTGTTGGCTTAGACCAACTTTGCCCCATATAGGACAATGCTCCGCTTGTTGCACTATCTGGATCAATATGGAACATTAATTTTGGCTTAGACATATCAGAAAGGTTTAAAGCGTAATAGCTACGTCCTCCCATACGTAAGCCACCATATACATATTGATGACTATTTTTCCCGTCTGCTTTTACTTGCAAGCCATCACGTTCAACAACTTTATCACCAACTTTAACATCATAAAAATTAGGCTCATAAACGGTATGTGCACTCCAAGGACCATCTATTCCATAATAAAAATTATCATTATTATCTGATGCCTTCTCTACAGCCATTGACTCAAAAAAGCCCTTTTTTTGTTTAGCCAACATTTCTTTAGGAACAAATGAAAACACTTCTTCACCACTCCCCGAAGCGATTCCACTACCATTTATTACTTGGGCATTTTGTGTTCCCGATTTAACCACATGCAGAACACCTTGTGTTGTACCAAAAAGCACATAGTCATCACGATCTACTGACCCTAATGATCCCGTATCTGCAACAATTGCACCTTTTTGTGTGAGTAAAATAGGTGAGGAATGAATAATAGAACCTAGTTGGTAACCTTTTGATGCATCTTTAGTTTTTAAATAGGTTAATTGCTCTGTATAAGATTTTTGTTTTAACGCCGTTAAATCGGCTTCTGTGAGTTTTGAATATCCCAATAAACCATATAAGTACTCTCGCTCAGCCAAAGTTTCTGATTTAAGAATACTTTCTGCAGATTTCAAATCACCTGCCGAACTACCGTCATTTATAAATACTTTTCTTTTTAAAACTAAGTTTGATCCATCTAATTTAGGTAATTGCGTACCCAAAAGCTGACTCAAATTACCACCGTAGCTGATTACTTCATCTGGATGTACAGCTGAACTATTAAACCAATAGTCTTTCAGACCAGTATTAAAATCCGTTGCGTTTTTATACACCAATTTATTGGTGACATCATACAAAGTACCACTGATGACATTGTACTTTTTGAGATTCCCCACCCACAACTGATCTTGTGTCGCAATGAGTGGTTTAAACATAGGGAAATAAGCAAAAGGTTGTAACTGATTGGTATTTAACGCATCTACAGGAATAGTACTACTACCAATAGTTGAACCCTCAATAGGGACAGTTGTTTCAGTAATAAATGATTTTAAACTTTCAACCAAATCTGCTGAAGATTGTGCTGTATAAAAACCACCTTCACCAAAACCACCAACATCTGCTCTATTCGGAATTGATTTTGCCCCCCATTGACAATAATTTCGATGATCAGAGTTACTCGTATCAACGAAAGTGCAATCAAAATATTTTTTTGTCCCTATTGTAATATTTGCCTGTAATTTTTGAGCTGGTGTTAAATAATATCCTCCCCCAAAACCAACAGTTGCTGTTTTTACTTTATAGTTGCTTTTCAGTAGTGACTGAGCATAGTTTCCAATTTTTCCCCAATAAGCTGTTTGGGAACTTCCTAATGTATTTGTCGTTACTTTATTGATTCCGTTATAATCAATATTATAATCATTATCACCTTGAGGCTCACCATCAGTTAAAAAGTAAAGCCCATTCCCAGTACATGCTTCACTGGTATTAGAACTACTAGATTGGCTTGTAAACTTTTTCCCAGCAGTGTTATATGCTGTTGCAATCGGTGTTCCACCACCAGCAGTAATTTCTTGTACATACCTGATAAGAGTTGCTTTATTCGATGTATCAGGATCCATAGCAATAAAATCTGTTTTATTCGAAATTGAATTACCTGAATAAGTCCCCAATCCAAACTGAATATCTTTACCAATCGTTGAGTCAGCAATTACATCAATTAAGCCTTTTCTTAAATTTGTAATTCGCGTATAGCAGTTGAATATATTTGAATCCGATGTTGCACTACATGTTTCTTTAATTTTATTTTTATATGCAGTATCATTTTTGACTTTATATTTACTTAGATTTACTTGACAATAGACATCATTCCCTTTTTTTGCATAGACATATCCTGAAGTCGTCAAATTATCAGGTAAATTTTCTGGAACACAAATATTAGCACTATCATAATGATAGTCAAAAAATCTATTATATTCATAGGCATAATCAGTCGCAAGGGACATATTACCCATACTTCCAGAAACATCTAGCATTAGATAAATTTTAGTTGTTCCTGTCCCCCCTGCTTGATAAATATCAATATCACTTGCCTGAATTTGTACAGCCAACCCTACCAAAATCAACGAAGTTATAGATGCAGCTAAAGTCGACACTTTAAAACGCATCCAATGGCTTGGAATCTGTTTAATCTCGTTCATAAAAACCTCTAACTAATCCTAACCTCAGGTCGAACCTGATTTTTTGAGAAATTGCCCCAAACTATATTCAGAAATCTGAGTAGTAAACGGTACATTTAACTTATGCAAACACTCAGATACAGTGACTTTGTCATCGGTACTAATATCTGTAATACTTGGATCGATATAACTCGCTCTTTTTAAACATGCATTTATCTCTTTCGCAGAAGCACTACTTAAAACAGGCATAACTGAGATCGCAGTCACTACGAGTGTTTTTGGCTCATCAATTTTTGCTCCTTCAGCATCAGTACCTTCTGGCACACCACTAAAAGGCAACACAGGCTTAATAGTAGACGTACCAACACGCACTGAAATCTGCGTCAAAGCAGCAGAACGGCCACTGCTAAAGAAGCCATCCTCATATTTACAAAAACTATCAAGCGTTCCTAAATTCGATGTTTGTAATTTTGAAGAATTATCAATATAAGCAAGACCAGCTCTACGCAAGGAAAAAAAGTCTTTTTCCGACCCCTTGTAACAGAAAACCAATTCTTTATTTCGATTTGCATCCATTTTTGGATAACCAAACAAATTTGTTCCGAGTAAATAGGTTTCGAGTTTGGCTTTATCTTCAATAGGAATAAAAACTGCATCAGTATTCTGATTTAAAATTTGAATAGCTTGACTATTAGTTGCCACTTTAAGTCCAAACCATCCCGCCTTTACTGCCATTGCACCAATGATGGTGATTACAATCAGTATAAACAGCACTACGATCAACGTTGAGCCCATCTGCGTGTTTGTCTTTAAACTCATTGCGCATCTCCTATTGCATTACGCATGGCAACAGTTTGCTCCAAAGGAACTCTTAAAAATTTTCCAGTAACGCCTGTAGGATTACTTACTGTATAAGAGTTATTTAATAAGGTATAAGATGCGGGAATAACAGTATTTTCACCCGAATTATCAACAGAGCGTATAAGCACACCTAGTTGTAACGTAACCGGCCTAATAGTAGTTGCAGCATCTGCAAATTGTTTTAGAGTGAGGTAACTCATTTGGTTTGAAGCATTCACAACACCAACAAGCACTTTAAATTGGTCTACTCGCTGTAAAACAACCTGACCGGTACTACTACTGGTTAAATCAGTCAAGGTAGGGGTTACTGCACTAGAGTCATAATGCCCTGCCGCACAAGCGAGAACATAATCGTTTTTACTTTTTTCATCTTTTCGAATAAAATATTTTTGTACAACCACCGTTGTTGCTGAAGTAACTTTCTTACCTTCACAATCAAAACCATTAAGCTGTGCTGGTTTATACTGAATCACTAAAACGTCACTTTTTATATTGGCTAAACTATCTCCAGTTGATGTAGAACTTAATGCTAAATCAGTAGTTGTCATTGCTGAAGGGTAATTCTCTTTTTTAACAATCAAACCAGATAATTTACTATTTTTCATTATTCGCCCACCCAAATCTAAATTGGTCTGACGAATATCAGCTGTAATATAGTTCATGCCAAAATTTGCATTATCTTGCACATTTTCCATTGCTTTTTGATATGAAAGCGTAGACTGCCCACTAATTAAAAGCTGTATAGCAGCAGCAACAATAATCAATCCAAGCGCTAAAGCAACCATTAACTCAACAAGGGTAAACCCCTTAATTTTGATTTTCATTAGAATGCCTCCACTACAACACAACGGGCACCTGACTTATATTTAAATTTATCTGCTTCGGTACAGGCTGCAGCATCACTATTACTTTGAGATGCTTTGGTTTCATCCCATGCTACATATATACAATTTCTCAAATTTTTTGTATCTGGACAGGAAAGTATGGCTATAGTCATATTCTTGTTTTTTGCCAGTTGAGTTACATCTGCAATATCTTTGAGTGCAAAATCATTCGCAGTACAATACGCATTTAAGCACTTGGTTGTGTCTGTCGAACTCACACCTTTATACGTACCTGACCTATTAAAATACATACGCTCACTTAAGTTTCGAGCAATATTAACTGCCTCTATTTTACGTAAAGCCTGCTCTCCCATCCCCAAAGATTTGTACTGTAACAATGCAAAACCTAAAACAGCAACTCCCAATAAGAGCATTGCGACTATGACTTCCATCAAACCGACACCTTTTTGATATTTCATATTTTTCTCTTATCTTCTCATTAGCATGTTTTCAAAGCTCTAGTAATTAATCCCAACTGGGTTATAGTTATAGATTCAATTTTTAAACTTTTACTGTGCTTTACACTTATACAAACTGGGTACACTGCATTTTCAGTTTGAACCTGCCCATTCGCTAAAAAATAAATTGCTTTTACATTATTGTTTTGCAATTCTAAATTTGTTCCTAAGCCAGTACTTAAATCGAAAATTTTTGCGGTTGCTGGAACACTATAGGAACTATCTAATTTCAATACAGAAACCTGTCGAGTCAGACGTGCATTATTTTTTGCATCATTTAAAGAAAAAAGAATCTTATCCACCCCTTCCTTTAATTCATTGTTTTGAATTAAAGATTGAAATGAAGGAGCTGCCATCATTACAATAATCGCCAACACTGCAATCGTCACCATGAGCTCAATTAACGTAAAACCTTTATTCTTTTGCACACTCTTCCCCAGCTCTAAAACTTTCCCCTATTAAAAATAATATCTATAAATTTTACAAAACCTACACAGAGTAGATAAAAGGCATAAAAAAACAGATAACTGTCATTTCCCAGTTATCTGCTTATTTTTAAATAAGAAACGAAATGTTAAGTAGTTAACACTCTAGGCTTGCGTTACTGGAATCCGTAACTCTTTCGGTAAACTGAATGTAATATTCTCTTCCCGTCCATCCAGCTCTTGTGGTGCCTGTGCACCCCAATCCTGTAAACGCTGAATGACTTGTTTAATCAGAATTTCCGGTGCTGACGCGCCTGCTGTTACCCCAATCTGGATATTTTCTGCAAACCATTCCTGTTTGAGCTCATCGGCATTATCGACCAGATAAGCTGCCTTACCCATACGTTCAGCCAGTTCACGCAAACGGTTTGAGTTAGATGAATTTGGTGAACCCACAACTAAGACTACATCACAACGTTCAGCCAGATCGCGCACTGCATCCTGGCGGTTTTGTGTGGCGTAGCAAATATCATCTTTACGTGGGCCTTGAATCAGCGGGAATTTCTGGCGAAGAGCATCAATTACTTTCGCCGTATCGTCAATTGATAAAGTTGTTTGCGTGACAAAAGCGACTTTTTCAGGATTGCGTACCGTTAAAGCGGCGACATCTTCTTCATCTTCGACCAGATAAATCTCACCACCATTTTTTTTGTCATATTGCCCCATGGTGCCTTCAACTTCGGGATGGCCCTCATGACCAATCAGGATCGCTTCTACACCTTCACGGGCATATTTGGTCACTTCAATATGCACCTTAGTCACTAAGGGACAAGTCGCATCAAAAACCTTCAGACCACGACGTTCGGCTTCTTGTTGTACCGCTTTCGAAACACCATGTGCGCTAAAAATCACGATATTATCGTCAGGAACTTCGTCGAGTTCATCGACAAAAATTGCACCACGCTGACGTAGATCATCGACAACAAATTTGTTATGCACCACTTCATGCCGCACATAAATCGGTGGGTTAAAGCATTCTAGGGCACGGTTCACGATCGCAATGGCACGATCTACACCAGCACAAAAACCACGCGGATTGGCTAAAACAATTTCCATAGAATCCTCAATACTTACACCATTTTTAGCGGTTCAATTGAAATAAATGTAAACAATCGACTGACAACTATTTAGTTTAAAGCCGCTCTACTCTAAAATAGAGAAGATATTTTATCATATCAGGAAAAATATCATGTCGGGTCTCTTGTTTGTCGTTTCTGCAGCGTCTGGAACAGGCAAAACATCCCTTGTTAAAGCCCTACTTGAGCGTGTCAACAATCTTCACGTTTCTGTGTCACACACCACACGCGGTCAACGACCTGGCGAACTCGATGGCGTACACTATCATTTCTCCAATAAAGAAGATTTTTTAAATCTGGTCAATGAAGGTGGTTTTATCGAATACGCTGAAGTATTTGGTAATTACTACGGTACTGCGCAAGCCACAGTTAAAGAGCAACTGGCCAAAGGCCATGATGTATTACTGGAAATTGACTGGCAAGGTGCGCAACAGGTTCGTCGACTTTTTCCTGAATCTAAACAAATTTTTATCTTACCACCAAGCCAGTTCGACTTGCGTGAACGCCTGTCTAACCGTGGTACTGACGCAGTTGATGTGATTGAGCATCGTCTGAGCTGCGCGGTAGAAGATATGCAACAATATAGCAACTTTGACTATATCATTATTAATGACGACTTTAATAAAGCACTGCATGACCTTGAAGCGGTGATTATCGCCAACCGCTTGACCTTGTCGCAACAGGCCAATCGTCATGAAAAACTGATTCAGAAACTGATAACGCCGACTGAGCAGTGATTAAAACTTGAGTCTATAGACAAAGCCTTTTATACTGTGCAGTCTGTTAAAATTTATTATTCAAACGAGAATTCTTATGGCACGCGTCACCGTTGAAGATTGTTTAGACCATGTAGACAACCGCTTTGAGCTTGTACTAGTGGCAAGCAAGCGCGCGCGTCAATTGGCACGTCAAGGTATTGAACCAACTGTAGAATGGGACAATGACAAACCGACTGTTGTGGCTTTACGTGAAATCGCTTCAGGTCATGTATCAAAAGACATTTTGAAACAACGTGATCAAGACTATCAAACATCAAGCTTGGATCTTGCACTTTCTGCAAATAATCTAAACTTAGACGGTTTTTCTTTCCAATAAGAGATCGTCACTCAAAAAGCCTAGTTCTAAACTAGGCTTTTTTTGTTATGTGACTTTTATATTTATGCCAGAACGGTTATAACATAAGGGTTAGCTATCAAGTTTGTATTGGTTTTCTGCTCTGTAGCAGCAAAAAACCATCAAGCCAGGAAATTCACATTTCTAAAGTGCTTTCAGGTTTTATTTGTAAAAAATTCAGTTGAAAAGGTGTTTTATGCCAGGCCCACAGGTCAGTCAAGCCAAGCAGCAGTTAGAGATCATTATCGATGCGTATTTAAATGAAAGCGATGTCGAACGTGTGCTTGCGGCCTGTGATTATGCAGATATGGCACATGACGGGATTGTGCGTAAAAGTGGTGAACCTTATATTCTGCATCCGATTGCGGTCAGCTGTATCTTGGCGCATATGCGTCTGGACACTGAAACCTTAATGGCCGCCCTGCTGCACGATGTGATTGAAGATACCGAATTTAACAAAGATGATATTAGCAAGATTTTTGGTTTTACCGTCGCAGAACTGGTCGATGGTGTCACCAAACTGAGCCATTCCAGTGATAAAGAATATAATAAAGCGGCTTCTTTCCGGAAAATCCTGCAAGCGACTCTACAAGATCCACGTGTCATTATCGTGAAACTGGCCGACCGTTATCACAACATGACCACTTTGGATGCACTGCGCCCTGACAAACGCGCGCGTATTGCCCGCGAAACCTTTGAAATCTTTGTTCCAATGGCACGTATTGTCGGCATGAATGAAATGGCCGATAACCTGGAACATCTTTGTTATCAGAATCTAGATCTGGACATGTATAACAATGTACAGGCCGCTCTACTGGAAACCAAGCCCAAACGCTGTGAATATCAGGCCAAATGGGAAAAAAACCTGACCGAACTGCTGCAACAGAATGCCATTCAAGGCCGGATTAAGAAGAAAAATAACAATATTGAGCTACTGCGCCACTTTGTTAAAAATGACATCGATCTGCAGGAATTGACGCACAGCCATGCATTTGAAATTATTTTACAGAGCATCGCGGACTGTGACCGACTGGCAGAAATTCTGACGCAAAGTTTTAAAATCCAGAGTTATGAAGATCATATCCGCCGCCCATTACCGGGAGGCAACCAGTCCTTGATGATGCGTCTGAAAGGCGAAAAGACCACTTTGTCTTTGACCATTCAAACCGAACTCATGCGTAAAGCAGCACGTTTTGGCGTCGTGCTCGGTGAAAGTGCCCCGCAGGCCTGCCGCTCTGCGATTCAGGCCTCGATGCAGAATCTCAATGTTCTGGTCGATGGTGAATGTGCCAAAACTACTTTCAGTGAATTACTGGACTATCTGCACCAAGAAAAAATCTGGGTCTATACCCCGCACGGCCATTTACATGAATTGCCACAAGGTGCCACGGCGGTCGACTTTGCTTATGCGGCGAGTTTATTCCTTGGCAACCATGCAGTTGGTGCAAAAATTAATAATGAAACCAAACCACTGTCGACTCCTTTAGTCAGTGGTCAGGTAGTCGAAATCATTACTGATGTCCTCGCCACCCCGAATCCGGATTGGCTCAGTTTTATTAATACCCAGAAAGCTCGTCGTGCTATTCAGAATATTCTGCGCGATCAGGATCCAGACGAGCAGCGTCTGGTCGGACAACAGGCACTCAATCGTGCACTAAAACTGTTTCATCGTTCGATTCGCGATCTGACTGAAGCAGACTGGAAAAACCTCTTGGAATGGCGCCATGTTTCCAGCAAGGAACAGCTGTTTGAACAGATTGCAGTCGGTGATTTATTACCGCAACTGGTGGCCAACCATTTATTTGCCCAAGATCAACATCAGAATATTGCCAGCTCAGACCGTCTGATTCAGGGAACGGAAGGTGTCGATGTCAAATATGCACATTGCTGTAATCCTGTGCTGGGTGATCCGATTCAGGGTCATTTGACCCGTCGCGGTTTAATTGTGCATCGTGCACGCTGTCACAACCTGCTGCATGAACAGCATCAGCATCCAGAAAATATCATGCTGTTACAGTGGACCTCGGATGATCTGGAAGATATCAGCTTTACTGCCTATCTTAGCATTGACCTGGATATGAATGACGAGCAGATTTCCGACCTGATTTACCAATGCCGTAAAGCGCATTCCGGGGTAGAAATGGTACGTACTCAGGATGACAAAACCTATGTCAATATCGTGGTGCATAACCGTAAACAGATTGCACAGATTATCCGGGATTTACGCATGTATTTCGGTTTCCCACGAATTATCCGTCTAGCTCAGCCCGTCGTTTTCAGTGAAGCCTCTAAAGCGAGTTGATCATTTAAAACGATAGTGCTTTTATCGGCCGAATTGATCGAATATGATGTATGTCGATGATAAAAGGAGAAATTAATGTCCCGCCAAGTAATCCATACTGAAAATGCCCCTGCTGCGATTGGTACTTATTCGCAAGCCATTTTAGTGGGTGATACCTTATATCTATCAGGTCAAATTGGCCTGGATCCTTATAGTATGGAACTGGTTGAAGGCATTGAAGCTCAAATTCGCCGGGTGTTTGATAATTTAAAAGCAGTCTGTGAAGCCGCTGGTGGTTCTTTGGCAGATATTGCCAAACTGAATATTTTCCTGACCGATTTATCTCACTTTCAACTGGTCAATCAAATTATGGGTGAGTATTTTGCCCAACCCTATCCAGCACGTGCCGCTTTAGGTGTCGCAAGCCTGCCTAAAGATGCTTTAGTTGAGATGGATGGCATTGTCATCATTAATCAATAAGTTATAAAAATCACTCAGTCCCCACCCTGCAATATCTCATTCTAAATCACGAATCACTTTTGTGTGGAAATCCGAGCAGTACTTGGATTTCCGCTCAGGTGGTGATTTTTTATCTAAATCATCAATCATGATAAAAGCTATTTCAAATGATTTTTATTGACAAACGATAACAATTATCAATAATATTACTTATCTTATTTAATCACTGTGGTTGTGTCCTATGTACGTTTGTCTATGCCGTGGCATTACAGATCAAGACATTAAAGATGCTATTGCAAATGGCGCTGAAAGTTATCGTGACGTTCGCGATCTGTTAGATCTAGGTACTTGTTGTGGTCGTTGTGCACCTGAAGCCCGCATGATCATCAGTGATGAAGTTTCACAAATTGCAGCACGGCTGGCCGTTGCAGCATAAATTTAGAAAGATTTCTCCCTATAAGCATAATGAAAAAACAATGATCTTTGGTCATTACTCCTCCCCCGCCTTTGACTCTGGCGGGTTTTTATTGCCATTCATCTGAGTCTGAATCGATTCGATGTCGATTTTCATTTGCTGTTCCTTGACATCCTCACCTCTCTAAATAGAGCTGATTCCTCCTGCGAGACGCTTATGCCCAAGCGCAAGTATGTTCTTAGCACTATTCAAGTCCCGATCCAGAACACTTGAACAGTTTTCACATTCCCATACTCTTATTCGCAAATCTGCTCTACCTTTAGGACTGCTTGCAGTGACCTCACCACAGCACGAACACATTTGGGTTGTGAAACTTTCATTAACTTCTTCAAACCATACTCCTGCGTTCTCGCATTTATACTTGAGCATGGTCTTGAATGCTGAAAATCCAGTATCCAAAACAGACTTGGCCATCTTGGTTTTCACCAGTTTTTTCGCACTCAGATCGCCTACAACAATTAGTGCATTTTTCTTTATAAGCATCGTACTTGCTTTGTGCAAATGGTCTTTACGACAGTTTGCAATCTTGGCGTGTAATGCACGGACACGTTTTCTATTTTTAGCTCGTTGAGCAATCCCTAATTTCTGTTCATATTGACGGTAGAACTTGGGATTTGAAATTATCGTACCATCCGAACAAGTGGCTATATCCTTTAAGCCCAGATCAATCCCAATCAAATTAGTCGCAGTCGATTTCTCAATTTTAGGGCTATTCACAACTAAGCAGACATACCAGCGGCCACGCGCATCCTCGACAAACGAACCAGTCTTGATACTGTAATTTGACAGTCCATAGCTATCCCATATTTTAAACTGATACTTGCCATACTGGATATGGCCATCAGCATACTTGATTGCTACTTTCTTAAAGGGTATCCAACCTAGTGATCTTCTGGCTGATTTCTTATGACTGACCCGCCATTTTAGTTTGGTCTTCTTGAATTGCTTTCTGCGTATGACTAATTTTTCGGTAACAGCCTGAATGGTTTGACTATGTAACCCACAAAGCCTAGATGTACCTTTCGTATATTCAGCAATATCGTAAGCACTGAGAAATTCACCTTTTCTTTTAAGGTGTTTAAAGCTTAAATCATTGACATAATTCCAGACGAAATTCACTTCAGATGCTAATTGCTCTAATATCTTAGAATGTTTATCTTTAATGCGTAATTTAAGTGTTTTCATGTGATTATTTTATCAATGAAAATAACCAATAGAATATCCAAAGTTAAAAATGTTAATTTGAAACGACATTTCATGTCGTATGGCTTAGGTCACTCATTTATATCCCTGCCTTGAAAACGAGGTTTTACGTTTGATTTGATAAATTACTCGCCATTTGCCCCTGACTTGCTTTACTATCAGGATTAGAGCGCTTTCTTAGAAAGATAAAACAGGTCCAAATGGAGTTATGCGATGAAAGGCAATCGTGATGTGATTAATCAGCTCAATCAGGTGTTGTATCACCACTTAACTGCCATTAACCAGTATTTCCTGCATTCGCGCATGTTTAATGACTGGGGCATTGAAAAACTGGGCTCGGCAGAATATAAAGAATCCATTGTTCAGATGAAACATGCCGATAAAATTATTGAACGTATTTTATTTTTGGAAGGTCTGCCAAATTTACAAAATCTGGGCAAACTGTATATCGGTCAGCATACTCAAGAAGTGCTGCATTGTGATGTGCGCAAAGTCAAAGAGAATATTGAAGCCATCCAGAAAGCAGTGGCATTAGCTGAAATCCAAATGGATTATGTGACGCGTGATCTGGTTCAGGAAATCTCAGAGAAAGAAGAAAACTATCTAGACTGGACCACGACACAGATTGATCTGATCGAAAGCATTGGCATCGAAAACTATATTCAAAGTCAGCTCTAAACTTAAAGTTAAGCCCAGAAAAAGCCAGCATCTGCTGGCTTTTTTGTATTTAACGAGGTACATCCTGCATTAGTTCTTCATAACTCATTTCAGTTTTCTGAATAGTCTTTAAGCGTTGCAGCTGGTGCTTGGCTTCTGCCTCATATCCATTAAAAGTTAAAAGTTTGGCATATTTGATCAGGTTATATTTAGTCGGATAACTCAAGACCATTTGTTCACCTTCCTGAATCTGTTCAGCAGACGCTTTGCTATAAGGATTCAGACGAATCCAGGCAATACGATGATTAAACTCAGTCAGTAGATAAATTGGTTTTTCATTGGTGATTTTTTCCGGCTGTTTTTCATAACGAATACTTTGCCCGAGTTTTGGTACTGCAACATCATAATCGCGATAAATCACAATTAATAGAAGTAACCCAACAGCAAAAATGAATTTCATACCAATTGATGGCATAACCACTTTTTTAATTTTTGGACTTTGTGCCAGAACCGCACCCAGAATAAAACCTACTGGCAACAGGAAATAGGCATAATGCTGTGGAAACTCAAACATGGCATGTGTCAAAAAAGCCCCAATCATCAAAATTCCGATGACAGATTCTGGCGTATTCACCCAACGTTGTAACTGATAGCCCAAATAACCAAAGTATGCCAAGAAAGGCAGACCGATGATCAGTCCATTCCAGAGCAAAAAGTCCAGAATAAAATTATGTGCACTACGAACCCAGACCGGGCCTTGCACGGTATCACTAATCGAGACAAAAGCCACACTGGTCTGATACCAACCATAGCCAAACCATGGCTGCGCCTGAATGGCTGCCAGCATTTGCTGCCAGATTGCGAGGCGTGACATATCGCCGGTGGCACGCGCTACCACATCCCTGCTTTGTATGACGTCCGTATCCATTGCCTGTGCAGCCAACTGACTGAGTAATGGAAAAGCCACAATACAGGAAATAAAGAAGAGGAACCAAGCAATACTGTAATACCATTTCAGGCGAATAATGCCTTTATATTGATAGAACGCCAGATACAACATGATCGCGATCGCAGCCACCCATGCAGTACGGGACTGGCTTAAAGCTACGCCAACCACGATGATTGCCGCACATGAAAATAGCCACTTGGTCTGGATTTTTTTCTTTTCGTACAGATAAAGGCAGCTCATCAATGCCATGACTAAAAAAGTTGCCATATTATTCGGCTGGGCAAAGTTGGCATAAGGACGCTGATTACCACTAATATTCACCATGCCTGGCACTATTGAATCCAGATTCGTCCACTGACATACAGCAATTAAGCCTGTAATCGTTCCTGAAGCCAAAAACACATAGCTCAGATTAGTGAAAGTTTCTTCCCGGTTATAGTTTGCTGTTGAAAGGTTATAACCCAACACACCTGCCAGCCAAAAGCTAAAGGCGAAAATAAAGCCCATTATGGCAGTACTAAAGAAAAACACCTGCCCTGCGAGTAACTGGATAAAAGGCACACTGGCAAGAAGCAATAGCGGTAGACTCAGTGTTGGAATTCTTACTTTTTCTTTTAAGCGAATTGCAGCCAAGGCGAATAGTGCAAAAAATGCGTATAGCTCACCGGTATAGGTCACCCACGGCCGATAGTGGATGGGCATGAGCCATGCCAAGGAGATCAGGATTGCTGCGATGAGGGCGAGCGTGAATTTCATGGTGATGTCAATGAGTGCAGATACTATATGATATATAAAAAAATTCTAACTAAGAAATCTATATTTTTACTTAAAAAATTATAGATTAATTTATCTTGGCATATCCTCAATCAAAACCTCATAACTCAAATCTGTTTTCCATATAACTTTTAATCGCCAAAGTTGATGCCTGGCTTCTTTTTCATATCCATTAAAAGCCAATAATTTGGCATATTTTTTAAGATTATACTCAATGGGATAACTATTAATGAGCTGATCAATAGTTTTAATTTCCTCTAATGATTTTATACTGTAGGGATTCATACGAATCCAAGCTATGCGATGATTAAACTCTGTTAATAAAAAAATAGGGGATTCAATTTGGATTTTTTGAGACTGCTTTTGGTATAAAATACTTTCCAACATTTTAGCTCTCGCAATCTCATAATCACGATAAACTACAATTAAAACCAAAATGCTAAATATAAGTAGGATATTACAAAAATGACTGCTTAAAATAAAAACAGACAGTTCTTTTTTTTGAGCTAGGATCGGCGAATTCAAACATGAGGTGCGACAGTTTGAAAAGTCTTATGATAATCAACAAGCTGAGCAAATTTCTCTAATGGTGTAAGCCAATCTAACGCTTTTCTAGGACGAGTATTCAGTGACATGGCAACTTGATTTAAATAATGCTGATCTGCCTGATTTAAATCAATCCCTTTAGGTAAATATTGCCTAATTAAACCATTCATATTTTCGCATGTGCCTTTTTGCCAGGGTGAATGTGGGTCACAGAAATATACATCTATGCCTAAATCTTCTTCAAGTATTTTATGTTCTGCCATCTCGCGTCCACGGTCATAGGTCAACGTTTTACGCAGTTCTGCAGGTAAATATTTCAGAGCTTCAGTTAAAGCCTTGCGCACTGATTCTGCCTTTGCATCAGGTAATGTTGCCAAGATACAGAGCCGTGTATTTCGTTCAATAAGTGTTGCTATCGAACTTTTATTGTCTTTACCTTTAATTAAATCAGCTTCCCAATGACCCGGTATTTTTCTTTCTTGAACTTCGGCTGGGCGCTCATGAATAGTTTTAATATCCTGTAATATAGAATCTTTTTTAGGTTCACCGTTAGCTTTTCGCTTTTTATTTTCATGACGCAGACAGGATAATAAGTCTTTTTTCAACTCACCCTTTGGTAATGCTCGTATCGTTGAATAAATCGTTGTATGGCTTACATTCATTGTTTGATCCAAATCAGGAAATGTCTTTAAACGCTTTGCTATTTGCTGAGGAGACCATAAACAACGGATCGCTTCAACAATAAATTTCCAGAGGATTGAATCGATTTTGAGTTTTCTGTGACCACGTCTACGTCTAGCGAAGGTGTTATCAGAAGCATATTGAGCTTGATAAACGTCATTGATGCTATTTCTTTTAAGCTCACGATAGATCGTACTAGGATGTCTTTTAATGAGTTCAGCAAATTTTCTGGCTGAAAAGCCTTCTTTTCTTGACTCAAGCATTAATGCAGTACGATCTTCAAAGTTAAGATGATGGTATGACAATTTTATATACTCCATAAACCCTTTAAATTAATTAGGTGGTTTATGTCGCACTTCAAGTTTTACTCTGCCCTTGTTTGGTTCCAACCATGTCCCCACCAAGGTTCTTTATCTATTGCATATATTAAATGCTTCCAAATACCTAGCCGTGATAGATCAGATGTGGCTCTAATTATTACATCACGGTTTTGTACTATTTGTAGATCTGTAAAATATAAAACAGCCTGACTAATTAAAGGCAGATTAAAAATAAATAAAATAAATAAAATAAACCATAAGTTGTCATTAAAAAGTAAACATGTATTCTTTTCCGAATTGGTTTGATACTTTCTCCACCCATTGCTCTATTTTGTCAGCTGTCATGACTTGAAAATCTCGCCAATAATATTTCATCTGCTTCCATACCATCTCGATTCGATTTAACTCAGGGCTATAAGCTGGAATAAAATACAGATTCGTCGAAAAGTTAGTTTTAAGTAGCTCTCTGTAATCAGCCATCTTTTTACTTCTATGAATCGAGGCATTATCAACAATAAGAACCAATGGAAGGTTATATGTCTGTTTTACTTGTTGAGCTATTCCAGTTAAATAGGCATAAAACCAAGTGCTTGTCACTGACTCTTGTAAACAACTAGTCACCAGTTTCCCCGTTGAAAGCAAACACCCCATGACATTAACTCGTTTTAATCTTATTGCATCAACCGCATGAACATCACCTATCTTTGTCCACGCATAGCGGTTATCAGGTGTAGATGAAAATCCTGTTTCATCAACATAACCTAATATAATTTCACCACGTGCCGCTTGCTCTCGTAATTCTTCAATCTGCTGTGTTGCTTGTTCAAATGCAATCGGATCTCTTTTTTTTCAAGCTATGACGGGTACGCTTGAAGACCATACCTGAATCCCGTAAAAACTTACGAATGGTTTCAACAGACACGGACACTTCGTATTCTTCATGTAGTTTGACTCGGATTTGTTCTGCATTGAGTGGACTTGTATTGACCCAATCTAGGATTTTCGCCTGATAGTCTGAGATCAATGTATTGGGTCGACCTGAGCGATGACCTTCTTTAATCGATTCAAACTCATACAATTCCCAACGTCGGCGTTGTAGCCTTATGGTTTCTGGGATACGTTCTTGTAGAGTGGCAACTTCCGCAACGCTTTTACCTTCGGAAAGCCAGAGAATAGTTTGGGCACGTTGCCTTTCACGCCAATGTTTTGCATGCTTGACCAGAAAAATGAGTCGTTCTCGCTGTTCTAAACTAAGTGGTACAGAAACAATTCTAGGCATGTGTGAACATCTGTTAACTAAAAAAACCTTTTCGCATCATTAGTTATTTTTGTCAACTTACTATACTGTAATGCCATTTTAATGTGACAATATCTTTATACTGATAAATTGATAAATAAATAAAAATAAAAACTGATACAAGCCAAGCTGTTCTCGATTGACTTAAAGTAATTCCTATCAAAATTATGATTGCAGAAATTATTATGAGTCTTATATTTGTTTTTTTAATTTCGTAAATATACAAACATGCCATTAATGACATAATTAAAAATGTTGACATATTGTTGGGTTGAGCAAAATTACCATAAGGTCTTTGCTTTCCATTTATATCTCTGATCCAAGGTATATAATCTTCTAAGTTTAACCACTGAAATATAGCAATACACCCGGTTACGAAACCAACAAACACCAATAAACAACTAAAATAATAAAAAATTTTTACACGATCAAAAATACTATTACATAGATTAAAACCTAATATAATTGCCAACCAAAAACAGCTAACATAGATAAAACCCATAAAACCGATGCTAAAATAAAACACTTTACCAATAAAAAAATGAATTACGGGTACAAAAGATAGAAAAATAATTGGAATAATAATTTTTGGAATTTTTAAGCTTTTATTTATAAAAAAAAACATACTTATGATTAGTGCAATTACAGCATAATATTCGTTATAAAAAACCACCCATGGATTATAA
This sequence comes from Acinetobacter sp. CIP 102136, assembly GCF_000369685.1. Classification (GTDB taxonomy): domain Bacteria; phylum Pseudomonadota; class Gammaproteobacteria; order Pseudomonadales; family Moraxellaceae; genus Acinetobacter; species Acinetobacter fasciculus. Next base: position 383,499 of record NZ_KB850140.1, on the reverse strand, counting down.
TGATTAACTGAAAGCCAAGACAAAGCTAAAAAAAACCAACAAAATATAATAAATAATATTTTAAGTAAGACTTAATACCCAAATAAATAATTGTTAAATATAGTCTCATTATATCAAACCTTCTACCATAAAATAATCAAAGATAAAAACACTAAAGTATTTTTAAAATTTATACCTTTAACTTTTAAAAAATATTATTTGACTATTTTATAAAATTTATTCAAGTAAATATTACTTTTATAAATGAATTAATATATTTAAAAAATAAACGCATCAAATTGATGCGTTTATTTTTCATTACAAATATAAAATCACATAGATTTAATATTAAGAAGCTTGAACACAAGACTTAGGCGCTAAATTTGCAGCCACGTTAGTTTCACATGTCCATGAACCTATTGACTCTGCAATATCTTTAGTATTCGCATCGCTAGGGTCTGCCTTTACAGCATCAGAGTCTGCAGTACGCACCCATTGAATAAACTTACCAGAAATACGTGAAGATCCTTGAAGATTACACTTAATTTTAGCCACCCCTGTAGCTTTTTTAATATCAACAGTAATGCTTGAACATGCAGCTGTTTTGTTAGGCAATCCAACACCACCGGCTGTATTGATATCCCCCACAAGACCTTCTGAAAGACTTAATTCAGTATTTGTTTTACCGCCGCTAATATCAGCCAAACCTACTGAAACTTGAGATTTTGCAACATAGTTTTGATAAGCCGGAATCGCGATTGCAGCAAGAATACCGATAATTGCAACAACGATCATTAATGCTGTCCAATCCATAAGTCACTTTATATGGACACGCCCCAAATTATTGAATTCTATAATTTTATCCTATTTTATATTTTGTCCATATGGACATACTTTTATAACGACAAATTTTTCAAGTTTGTCCATATCCTCAAAAATGCTAAATGTATTAAAAACGTGTTTAAGTCCGCATGATTTTAGAATCTTTCCAGGGCTTGGCATTTTTTCTGGCTGGAATTACCGCATGAGCCTGCCGATCGGCAATCACTTGTCTACATCGTTTTGTATCATAAGCCCCATCCGTATAGACCGAATCAATTCGCTCATCTTCAGGGATCTGATCAAGTAAATCATCCAGTACTTGTGAATCACTGACATTATTCGTAGTCAGCTGAACAGCGCGTATTTGCAGGGTTTCAGCATCTATCCCAATGTGGAGTTTACGCCATTGGCGACGATATTCAGGCTGATGTTTCTTACGCTTCCATTCGCCTTCACCTAAAAATTTTAACCCCGTAGAGTCGACGAGTAGATGTAATCCATGACGACTTTTTTGATAGCGAATTGAAATATCGATATGCTTTTGTCTTCTGCAAAGAGTTGAGTAATCGGGTGCCGTCCAATTCAAACCACAAAGTTTAATGAGGCTTTGAACAAAGCCTTTGACCATACGCAAAGAGAGTCTAAATAAGGACTTAATCATCAAACAACATTGAATGGCGGTATCAGAATATGTTTGATCTCGTCCTTGTTTGCCTTGTGGTGGTGCATACCATTGGGTATTTTCATCAAACCAGATCGAGATATTTCCTCGATTGATTAAAGCTTGGTTGTATGCTTTCCAGTTAGAAGTACGATAGATTTTAGGTGTGGGCTTATTCATCTAGGAATTATATTGCTGAATAAGCCTTTGGACAGAAGTTTGTGCAACAAAGCCATCCAAAGCTGTCCAATCTAACCCGCAAAGTTTAATGAGGCTTTGAACAAAACTGGTTGCCATACGTAAAGAGAGTCGAAATAGAGATCTGATCATAAGACAGCATTGAATGGCTGTATCGGAATAAGTTTGATTTCATCCTTGTTTGCCTTTTGGCTGGGCATACCATTGAGTGCCAGGATCAAACCAAATCGAAATATTTCCTCGATTGATTAAGGCACGATTATAAGAGGACCAATTCGTTGTACGATAGATTTTAGGTGTAGGCTTATTCATTCGGAAATTATATTGCTGAAGAAGCCTTTAATGATAGGTTTGTGCAACAAAGCCGATTTATATTTAAAATCAGAGCGGATAGGTAATCCCCCCCCTAAAAATAAAAGAAACGATATGGCGCAACTTAAAGAACAAAAATTGACACTTTTTGTCACTTAGTTACATAAATTTACTTATGTATTATCTAAAACTTTTAATCTCTTAAATAATCTATTGATTTATCAAGAAATAATTAGATAATATACATTGGCACACTTTGTGCAGATTAAACAATTAGCTTACAAAGCTTATAACTAAATTAACAACATTTGTGGAGAATGTTATGAATACAATCCAGAAAGGCTTTACGCTCATCGAACTTATGATTGTCGTCGCTATTATCGGTATTTTGGCTGCGATTGCGATTCCGCAATACCAAAACTACATTGCTAAATCTCAAGTGAGCCGTGTAATGTCTGAAACTGGTGCAGTTAAAACAGCTATTGAAACATGTATGATGGAAGGTGTTGCGGAAGCTGATTGTGAAATTGGTTGGACAAACAGTAACTTATTAGGTGCGATTCCTACAGCTAAGCTACAAACAGGTTTAACTGCAGAATATGTACTTACTAACGCAGGTACTGCGAAAATTGAAGCAACATTTGGCGGTAGTGCTGCTACTGCAGTTCGCACTAAGACATTAACATGGTCACGTAACGGTAATGGTGTTTGGTCTTGTACTACAACTGTAGATGCAAAGTATAAGCCAGCTGGTTGTACTGGTTCTGGTTCTGGTTCTGGTTCTGGTTCTGGTTCTGGTTCTGGTACCTAATTAGTAGTCTTATATACTAATTAAAACACCTCTCAATTTGGGAGGTGTTTTTATAGAAAAAGATATTTATGTTTGCTTTCCTCATACCAGATTTATATTTTTTATTTAAAGATTGGAATTTTTATTTTTTCTTTTTAAGCGTATTTTTTTTAATTTATATTTTATCAATCACTAAAACCACAAAATATTTATTTATCACGCTTCCTATACTTATATTAATTCCTTTATATATTTATTATATTTCAATTTATCATGTTTCTATTAACGAACAGGTACTTAGTGTTGTTTTAGAAACAGATTTTCAAGAAGCATGGCATTTTATTGGTTATAAAATTTATTTATATATTTTTATCTTTATTTTATGGTGTATATGGTGTGCGTATAGTGTACATCGACATTATAAAAAGCCTCTCGTCTGGAGACACCGTAGTCGTTGGTGGTTTCTTATTGCTGGAAGTATATATGTAGTGTTTTCATATACGATTAATGCGGAAGTTGCAAACCAGATAGATCAAACGTTTGAGAGTCAGCAAGATAATTTCCTAGTCGATGAAAAGAATTTCTTTGTTCAAGAGGTTAAAAGAACATATCCTTTAGGTTTTTTTATTTCTGTCTATGACCTAATGAAAGAACAAAGAAAAATTAATAGTGCTTTTGAGCAAAATAAGAATTTTAAATTTTTTGCTCAGCAACATATCAAGACAAAGCAAAAACAACTTTATATTTTAGTGATTGGTGAAACCAGCCGTAGAAAAAACTGGCAATTAAATGGCTATGCTAGACCAACTAATCCAAAATTAAGCCAGCAAAATAATTTAGTGAATTTTTCAGATATGTTATCCATTTCTAGTGCAACACGTAGTTCTATTCCGATGATACTGACTCGAAAACCAGCAGAACACGTTTATAAATTTACTTTTGCAGAAAAGTCAGTCATTTCGGCATTTAAAGAAGCTGGTTTTAAAACTTATTGGTTATCTACACAGCAGCGGTTTGGTTCATTTGATACCAGTACCTCAGTATATGCTAAGGAAGCAGATCAAATTATTTTCTTGAATAAGGCAAATTATACCGATGCAGGAGAAAAAGATGATGTATTGATTCCAGTTCTGGATAAAATTGTTCAGTCTAATGAGCAAAAACAATTTATTGTGATTCATACGTTAGGGAGTCATTATAACTATCTACATCGTTATCCAGAAGAGTTTAATGTTTTTACACCATCATTAAATAGTTTAGCAAAATATAGTTTACAAGATAAAAAATATAAAGCTGAATTGACAAATAGCTATGATAATTCACTTGTATTTACAGATTATGTTTTAAATGAGTTTATTGAGATATTAAAACGACAGAAAAATACAGCATCTTTTTTATTGTACACATCAGATCATGGTGAAGATTTATTTGATAATGGCTGTGATAAAAGTGGTCATGGGTTGGAAACAAAATATAATTTTGAGATTGCCAGTTTTGCATGGTATTCAGACCAGTTTTTTAAAAATTATGTCGATAAAGTAAAGATCTTAAATGAAAATAAAGATCGAAAATTGAATCAGACAGCAATATTTCCAACATTGGTAGATGCTGCGAATATAGCAATTCCAGAATATGGTAAGGATAGAAGTATATTACAACGCTTTCAGAATTATCCTAGAGTGGTTCTTGGAGGTAAAAATTATGATACGGCAAAATATGAAGGTATGTGTAAGGAAATAAAATGAATCAAACACAGCAAACGATGCTCTCAAGTTTAGCTGCCATATTTTTTATTTCAGGGTTTAGTGCCTTGATTTATTAGATTTGTTGGCAACGCTTACTATTTACAGGTTTTGGTATTGATTTAACCTCAATTACAGTGATTGTCTCTGTATTTATGGCAGGTTTGGGGATTGGTGGGCAGAGTAAAACTTGAAGTGCGACATAAACCACCTAATTAATTTAAAGGGTTTATGGAGTATATAAAATTGTCATACCATCATCTTAACTTTGAAGATCGTACTGCATTAATGCTTGAGTCAAGAAAAGAAGGCTTTTCAGCCAGAAAATTTGCTGAACTCATTAAAAGACATCCTAGTACGATCTATCGTGAGCTTAAAAGAAATAGCATCAATGACGTTTATCAAGCTCAATATGCTTCTGATAACACCTTCGCTAGACGTAGACGTGGTCACAGAAAACTCAAAATCGATTCAATCCTCTGGAAATTTATTGTTGAAGCGATCCGTTGTTTATGGTCTCCTCAGCAAATAGCAAAGCGTTTAAAGACATTTCCTGATTTGGATCAAACAATGAATGTAAGCCATACAACGATTTATTCAACGATACGAGCATTACCAAAGGGTGAGTTGAAAAAAGACTTATTATCCTGTCTGCGTCATGAAAATAAAAAGCGAAAAGCTAACGGTGAACCTAAAAAAGATTCTATATTACAGGATATTAAAACTATTCATGAGCGCCCAGCCGAAGTTCAAGAAAGAAAAATACCGGGTCATTGGGAAGCTGATTTAATTAAAGGTAAAGACAATAAAAGTTCGATAGCAACACTTATTGAACGAAATACACGGCTCTGTATCTTGGCAACATTACCTGATGCAAAGGCAGAATCAGTGCGCAAGGCTTTAACTGAAGCTCTGAAATATTTACCTGCAGAACTGCGTAAAACGTTGACCTATGACCGTGGACGCGAGATGGCAGAACATAAAATACTTGAAGAAGATTTAGGCATAGATGTATATTTCTGTGACCCACATTCACCCTGGCAAAAAGGCACATGCGAAAATATGAATGGTTTAATTAGGCAATATTTACCTAAAGGGATTGATTTAAATCAGGCAGATCAGCATTATTTAAATCAAGTTGCCATGTCACTGAATACTCGTCCTAGAAAAGCGTTAGATTGGCTTACACCATTAGAGAAATTTGCTCAGCTTGTTGATTATCATAAGACTTTTCAAACTGTCGCACCTCATGTTTGAATTCGCCGTGCTTTTTTTGGTGGTCGTATTGCAGATAAATTTAACTCAAATATTATTATTATTTTTTGTTTGGTCGAGTTAGGAATAGGAGTATTTGGTTTTTTTAGTTCATTTTTAATTCATACCGTACAAAATTTATTTATTCATGCCAATTTAGGATTGTTGGCAGTGGTAACATTTATCTTATTAATTTTTCCAACTTTTTTAATGGGCATGACTTTGCCTTTATTGACTAGTTTTTTTAATCATTTTATTGAAAATATTGGGAAATCTATTGGGATGTTATATTTTTATAATACATTAGGTGCTGCTTTCGGCTCTTTGGCAACAGGGTTTATATTGTTTAACTACATGACACTTTCAGAAACAATTTATTTAGCTGCAATACTCAATGTAACTATTTCAGTTTTAGTTTTCAGTTTATATGGTAGAAAAAAATATGAAAAATAATTATCTGATTTATTTAATTTCATTTTTTAGTGGTTTTTTGAGTCTAGCACAAGAAATTATTTGGATGCGCCTAATTTCTTTTGCTGGAATGTCTGTGCCACAAACATTTTCTTATACTTTGGCATTTTTTTTACTTGGGATTGCTGTTGGCGCACAAATTGGTAAATCTATTTGTAGTAAGAATGTTGTTTCAATTAATACACTAGGTCATATTTTTATTCTTATTGCTGTTGTTGATTTGATATTAATTGGACTGGTCTATTGGTATCTAAACATATTGGGAATATCTATTTTATTTTTGGGTTTGTGTGTTTTTGTTTGTGCAAGCATTAGAGGAATTGTATTCCCATTAATCCACCATGTAGGTACAGAACAGGTTAAAGCAGGAGCGCAAATATCTAATGTTTATTTTTCAAATGTATTTGGAAGTGCATTAGCTCCTATTTTGATTGGTTTTATTATCTTAGATTATTTTAATACCCAACAGACTTATTTTTTGATTTGTTTTTTAACATTAGTTATAGGTTTTCTGTGTTTGAATGCAGGTACAGTAAAAAGGGTTGTTGTTGTATTGGGGGTAGGTGTCTTAGTTTTAGTTGGAGTTTCTGAGCGAATTATCCTTGAGTTATCAAAAGGACGTTGGGATGAAGGAAAATATCCTAGCCAGATTTTTGAAAATAAATATGGTTTTATTCAAGTTTATGACGATGAGGTTATATTTGGGGCAAATGTATATGATGGTAAATTCAATACCGATATTTTTAAAAATACCAATGGTATTGAGCGCGCTTATTTGCTTACAGCAATACATCCAAATGCAGAAAATATTCTCGTAATAGGGTTAAGTACTGGTTCGTGGGTAAAAGTACTCAGTACAATGCCAAATGTAAAGAAAATTACAGTGATTGAAATTAATCCAGCATATATTGATTTAATTAAACAACATCCAATTGTTTCTAATTTATTGAGAGATGGTCGTATAGAGTTTATTTTTGATGATGGTAGAAAATGGATACAAAAAAATCAAGATAAAAAATTTGATATTGTATTAATGAATACAACATGGCACTGGCGTGCGTACGTTAGTAATTTATTAAGTAAGGACTTTTTTAGTTTTGTAAGTCATTCTTTAAGTGATACTGGCGTGATTTATTATAATACAACAGAATCCTTAGATGCCTATTATACGGCAAAAAAAGTATTTCCGTATGTGTATAAATATAGATTTATGATATTGGCTTCGCATGAAAAACAAACATTGGATTTTGATAGTGTACAAAAAAATTTATGTAATTTGAGAGATTATCTAACACAGAAAAATGTTTTCTTGGGGCAAGAATGTATCCTTGCGACAAATGAAATAATGAAAAATCCATTATTATCCTATAAGGAGATTGATTTTTCTAGTTTGGGTCGCAAACCTGAAGTCATTACTGATGATAACATGATTGTAGAATTTAAATATGGAAAAGGGTTGTAAATATGGGAGGAAAACTATTCTCTAAGATTAAATTTAAAGATATTTTATTTATTATATTTTTAATAATGGGAGTAGTTACCACAACTCACTTTTATTTAATAGATCGAGTCGGCTTCTGGCGTTTGGTTTATCCAGTGCAGGCACAATTTGCGATATGGAGTATTGATTGCGATCAAGAGGATACACCTACTTGGATGCAAGATAGTTTAAAATATATTATAAAAAATCAAAAAAATTTGACCAATCAAATTGCTTATGTGAATAAGCAGCAAAAACTGTACACCTGTCAAAGTGGTTGGCAAAAAACCGCAGTATTTTCTGAGAAAATCACCGCAGATACACGTTTTCGCTATGCCAGCATGACTAAAATAGTCACTAACCACGCTATATTGCATTTAATAGCACACAATAAAATTCAACTCAATGACCCGCTGATTCGTTATTTACCACAATTACAAAATAAGCCAATGAAAGACCCACGTATACAGCAGATAACGATTGCAGACTTGTTACAACAGCGTTCAGGCTTTGACCGCCTAAAAAGTGAAGATATAGTTTTTGCTAATAATAAAAAACCATGGTGTCCAACTCAGTTGGATGCTATAAGCACGATTAAGCTCGACCATGAGCCAAATACAAAATATACTTATGATAATCGCAATACTTGCTTACTAGGTGTGGTTATAGAGCAAATAACGGGACAGCCATATCAAGAATATATACAGCAACATTATCCACTAAAACAACACAATATGAAATTTAGTCATGGTACTTATTATCCAGATGAAGTGCGTTATGACTTTAGAAATAATGATTTTTGGATGGAAAGTGATGATAACTCTTTTGACTTCCATGCGATTGCTTCTTCAGCAGGATTGACAGGTAGTGCCAAAGCCTTAGCCCAAACCATATATCCAATGCTTGCGCAGCCTTATCCAAATATTTTGGATATTGCTCCTGATAATTTAGCAAATTGTCATTTGAACGAGTTTAAAAGCTGTAATGGCTATGCGATGTGGCACTATCAAAAAGATAAAAATCATCCAAAAATGTATTTTAGAAATGGTGGCTTACCTGCAACGACTTCTCTTGCTATGGTGACTAGCAAAAATGAAGTCGTAATATGGGTAAGTAATGGCGCAACATTGTATAGTGAAAATTACGATCAAAATTTTTTAGAAAAATATTTTTATCATATTTTACAGTGACATTTTGGTAATTATTTTGCCAAATTTGTCACTTTATATGCTTTCTTAGTAATACTCATTTTCTCAATATTTTGATTTTAATATATTTTTTATTGGCACGCTTTTTGCTTTCTTAAAAATAAATAGAGGGAAGAGCGATGCATAAAGAAAAAGGTTTTACTTTGATTGAGTTGATGATAGTTGTGGCGATTATTGGAGTTCTCGCTGCAATTGCTATTCCTATGTATCAAAACTATGTAGCAAAAAGTCAGCTTACTGTCGCATTGGCAGAGTTGGAGGGTGCCAAGACACAATATGAGCTTATCGTAAGTAATGGTTCTGCTTCTGGGAGTGCGGACTATACTGTGCCAAATATGTTTTTTGCAGGGTTGCAATCCAATCTATGTATTTATGCTGTGAATCCGCCAAATGCTACGGGAGATGCAGCACAAGCACTGGTATGTAAATTAAACCATGTCGCTGCTATATTAAAGAATGAATCTCTATATTTAAATAGAAGCGCAAGCGGAACATGGTCTTGTACAACTTCTGTAGGTATTGATAATAAGTTTAAGCCTACTGTTTGCATTTAATTTTTGTATAATTAGGGTGTGTTGACACTTTTAGCTTAAAAAATAGCGAAGTAGTAAAATCAAATCGCCAAACCCAATTTTACTATTCGCTATGCCTCGTACCATGCTGACAGATCAACACTGGCAAAAGTTGAAAACTATTTTGCGTAATTTATCTATTCATCACAACTCAAACTTACGTAATTTTATTGAAGCTATTCTCTATAGAATTAGAACAGGCTGTCCGTGGCGAGATATTCCTTCCTATTTCGGTCAATCAAACTCTATTTTCAAACGTTTTAATCGTTGGTCAAGCAGCGGTAAGTTGCTTAGATTATTCAAATTATTAGCATCATGCCCCGATATGGAGTGGATTTTTATTGATGGCTCTCACGTACGTGCTCATCAACATTCTGCCGGTATAGCGAATCAATCCATTTCTAAAAGTGTAGGAGGAAACTCCTCAAAAATACATTTGATTGTTGATGCAAATGGCAATCCTGTTGATTTCATGATGACCGATGGAACCACACATGACGTCAAAGTTGCACCTGATTTAATATCAACATTAGACTTAAAAGAGACAAAAGTGGTCTGCGCAGATAAAGGCTATGATTCAGAACCACTGCGTGAACAGATCAGAAAAACAGGGACAAAAGCGAATATACCAAAGAAAATAAATAGCCAATCGAACAATGATCATATGGACTGGTATTTATATAAAATCAGGCATTTAGTTGAAAATATGTTTTGTAGATTAAAGCAATTTAGAGGAATAGCTACCCGATATGACAAGCTCAAAAGAAATTATCAAAGTGCTGTTGCCTTAGCCTGTATATTTTTATGGCTACCTTTATAGGTTTAATTATGAACAGTAAATGTCAACAGACCCTATATAAATTCTAATCGGTCATAAAAATGCCAAAGCGTATAAAATTTTTTCTTAATCATATTTCTATATCTATTTTTCTTGCACTAGTTGCAATAGTAATGGTCTTTTTTATTTGGTATCCATCCCCACTAGCCACTGCTGTCGGGGTGACGCATATCTTTTTGATGCTACTGGCTATCGATGTCATTATTGGACCTGTGCTTGGCTTTATCGTTTATAAAGAAGGTAAAAAAACACTTAAATTTGACTTGAGTGTGATTATTTTAATTCAAATCGCAGCTTTATGTTATGGCATATTTAGCATTGAACAAGGTCGTCCTGCATGGTTGGTTTATAATGTAGATCGTTTTGAATTGGTTAGAAAAAATGAATTGGTTGATAGTAATATTCAGCAAGCACAGCCACAATTCCAAAAGCCTTCATGGTTTAAACCACAATATGTCGCCACTGAATTTGCCAAAGATACGCAACAACGCAATGATGAAATGTTTGCAGAAGTCTTAGGTGGTATTTCCATTGCACAGCGCCCAGAACGCTATGTAGAGTTCACTCAAGCTAAAAACCAAATCCAACAACGTACATTGCCGCTTGTAGAGTTGGAACAGTACAATTCAAAAACTGAAGTTGAAAAAATTTTAGCAAAATATCCAAATGCAAATGCTTGGTTACCTTTAAAAGCCAATGCAGTAGATATGGTGGTTTTAGTTAATAAAGAATCTGCAACTATCATCAAAATAGTAGATTTAAGACCATGGAGTTAATCAAACGTTTGCATTAAGCACAATTTTATAAACGAAAAAATAATTTAATAATACACTTGGAGAAATTAAACAATGAATTCCAGCAATTATATTGGACTAACAGAAGTAGACTTAGATCAGCCAATTTATCGAATTTTTTCACTTGAACGTTTTTTTCAAGTTTTGGACAAAAAACAGCTAACCCTAGTTAAACCACATCTTTGGGATGACCCTTTTGAAAATGTACTCTTAAAAAGTGAATTTAAAACAGCATCTAACGAAACAGCAGTCTTTGAGGCACATGATTCTGTTTATGGTCAATGCTGGACTCAACATGCTGAATCAGATGCCATGTGGCGCATTTACTCACCGCATAAAAATGGCGTGCGACTACAAACCACACCTAGAAAACTATTAGCTGCATTACAAACTAACATACATGAGCATTCTGAACTTTATTGTTTTATTGGAAAAGTTATCTACGCTGCCAACGAAAATCATCTTAAAGAATTCCTACAAGAAATTAACTTAACCGCTACTGATGGTACAGGTATAGCCCAATCACTACTATATAAGCGCAAAGAATTTGAGCATGAGCAAGAAATCCGCTTAATTTATTCAGGTTCTGATGGAAAATGTCCAAACAATATATTTAATTTTTCAATTGAACCTAATACACTTTTTGACAGTGTTATGTTTGACCCAAGAATAGACGAAAGCCTACGAAAAGCATGTACTGCTGCAATACAAAATTTAAGCTGTAATATAAAAACAGAAAAATCCAATTTATATGATCTACCAAATGGTTTTAGCTTTAACTTGCATTAATTTGTGTGAATCATACGCTTTAATAGCCAGACTTAAGTACCCTACCCCAACGACTGGGTGAAAGATGATATTGAACAACGAGATATCGCCATACAAAATCGTCTAATTTCATTTTTAAAGAGCATTTATCAATAAAAAATTAAAATCAAATAGCCACTAAATTACCAAATTTAGTGGCTATCTCAATTATAAAGTTCGGACACTTTGCCTCAACTCAAAATTTTCGCTCAACAGCGAATTAAACTTTTCCAACAGTCTCTCATAATCCTCCTGAAGTTTCTCATAATCAGTTTTAACCGCCTTGGTCTTGCTTTTGGCTTTTTCAACCCGCTGTGTAGGCGAAAGTATATTTTGCCCCACTAGCTGTGCAGCTTGCTCAATCGCCACAATTAATGCAGCATGGCGGCTCTTCTTAATAGAGCCGCGTTTACGCCCTGCTTCAAGTGCTACCGTATCATTATTAATGGCAGAGCCTTTTGGTAGAACCTCTGGTTTGTTGGCTTTTAAACGTTCTAAAGCAGCGTAATAATCATTAAGTGCGCTCATAGCTTAAACCTCAATATTAATCGTCTTAATTTTTTGAATCATTTTGTTTAAAGCCAAAATATCACTGTCCATTTGCCCGTACAGCAAGCTATTTGGGGTTTGTGTATCTCGCACTCGTTGTAGTCGCTGAACTGCTTTTTGCATTTTTTCAGCACTCCCAGCATCAAACACAGCATGAGCACAACTCAAGCAACTGGTAATAGCCGTAAAAGAAATTTTTTCGCAAGAATCTGGGTTGGTACAAGCACCAAAAAGACTTGGTTTATACGCAATTTCTCCCTTTTTCATTCGCTTAATCGTTTCTTCACGATTTGGAAATACCTTGATTAATTGCTCACGTTCTTTTTGTAACTGCAAATATGTACCTGCCCCACCCAGCAAACGACTAGAACTGTTAATTACACCATCATCAAATTGTGCATAAGAATGTACCAGTCGCTGATACTCAAGCTCTTGAATAAATTCCTTTTGGCTCTCACTGGCCAAAATATTCGGCGCAAAGACTGAGTTCTCTCGATAATATAGCGTCATCGCTTCAGTTAAATGCTTATATTGCACCGACAAAGCCCCTAGCCCAATAACGCCTGAACGTGCACCATAGACCGCCAAAGAACGTCTGAATTGATGGGTGCAAATATTCCAATATTGACCCATTTGACAGTCTTTTTCTTCTCGCCAGTTGCGGAAGCCATCGAATGCTTCCAGTTCGGCTATATCGCTTTCAGTAATTCGTAGTTCATCTCCCAACTTTTCTAAAAGATGCTGACGATAATTATTAAAATTAGTCTCTGTGCGAGTCGGTGCACCTTCATAATTAGAAATAAAATCCATTTCGTGCTCAATATTTCGATTATTTTTATGCTGAGGTTTTGGTAAATATCTTGTTGGAAATAAGGGATATTCACGAGGATTAGAAAAATCGTAATGTGGATTGAGCAAAGCATAAATCTCACCAATGCTTTGTGCAGCATTCACTCCGATTTGAATATCTTCAAAGCTGATCCAATAGGTGGATTTATTACCACCACGATGCAACTTGGAGGTATAGCCCATGAGTACATGCACAAGATGCTCATTGCTCTTAACCGTTTGATAGCAGTCATAAGACAGTTGATTGACTTCGTTGTCCCGCATGCCTGTAAATAGATGAATCCAAAGTTTGGCCATGCCTTGAATTATCGTGATATAACGGGTCAGATTGGCATGTTTTCTAATCTGATGATTTTCAAAAAGCTGAGTTAAACCCAGCAAATCACGAGCATCGTTGAAACTTATTGCTCGTTTAGCACGTCTAAACTCCACAGGCATCAGGGCAAAATTAGCATCCTGCTGAATACGCTGAAACCATTGCAATAAGGCAGGTGCATTTTGATTAAACTCATTCAATTGATCTGCTAAAGCATTAATTAAAACGATATAAAGCCGTGAAGGAATAAGCTTGGTTTGTGGGCCGACTTTATTTGACTGCAACCTGAGTTGAGCCGCTAACTTCGCTAAATGCTCAACGGTTGATAGGTACTAAAAGCAGGGATTAATGAGGGGTACTGCTGTTGCAGGGTAAAACAATCCGTTAAAAATGCTTTGATGCACAAGGCAGTTGAATAACTCACGCCAGCATAAGCATCATTAACTTTCGATAGATAAGCGCCATCAGCAAATAACTGCTGTAACGTACAACCATTCTTGTATGCAAGTCGTGCAAACTGACGCAATGCAAGATGACGCTGCTTAATACTTTTAATGATCGACTTACCCGTTTTAACGTACAATAACGCAAAGATGATTTTTTTCATTTCTGCACGTATTTGACAGAAGAGAAAGTCGTTCTCTTCTGCATTCTCAAGCCATGTATTAAAATTTAATCGACAATGGCACTTCGGTAAATAGGGTGAAAGATCCCAAACATTGTCTGCATAAACCGATAATGTTGCACCACTTTTCATTCGAGACAATACAAAAGAGGCAGGAACAGCCAACTGATGATTCTGTAAATTATACTCATCGGGTAAAAACTGCTCAGCAACACCAGTGGCGTACAAATACGAATTAAATGAACTCATGATATCCACCCCAAATCAAGTAATAATTCAAAATGATTGAGCCAATAGGCATCTAAATCGCCGCTTTCTACTTCTTCTTGAATTGAAAAAATACGGTCACGCAAATTTTCATAAGTATTTGATAAATCGTTGAGTACTTCATCAATTCGATGTAAAATCACACCGAATTGTGACTCCCATTTAATCAAATCCGTAGCTTTTTGCTTAACGTAACCGAGCAAACTTTTCAGTGATAAAAGCTTGCGTACATCTTCATCGTCAGCGTGGACTGCATAGTATTGACAGAATAGGCAATACTCAAATTGCTGACAGTTTGGAGCTGGGGCTTGTTCGGTAAAGCCTAAAGCTTTTTCAGGCTGAGGCGTTGCTGTCACACATGCACCAACGGGTAGGGTCTCAACATCAACAGGCTCATCTAGCGTTTGCACTGCAATACGTTCAACTGTTCGTGTTTTCGCAACGGCAACGCCCCGCAACTCATGAAAGAATTTTGAAATTTGCTGACTCGCATCTTTAAATGAAGTTCGACTGTAATTCTTGCGAGCTGTATCGAGTGAATGCCCCATTTTTTCAGCTTCGAGCAAGAGATCACCATCGCTCAATTCAACATATTGGCTGCTGACATGCTTCCGCCACTGTTGTGGTGTAATCCAAACCATTTTGGGAAAAATGCGCTGAAAAAACTTTTTAATTAATTGTAATCTGCCGTAGCTGACAGGTCTCAACTGTTGAATTTCGTTGCGTAATGGAAAGATGAAATCACACGGTTCATCTTGAATATACCATTCACGAAGTTCTAAAATTTTCCTAAAAATTGGCTCAAATTGCACCCCAAATTCAGGTTGAACTTCTTTCCCGCCAGCACGGCTTTTTGTACCTGAGAAACGTCGACCTTGGGTGGATGGCAGGACTTCCATCGTATCAAGTTGTAACTGCTGGGCTGTGTCTAAATTGGCCCCAGTTTGTGCGATAAAGAGCAACATGCCGATGACAAGACCATATGAAGCAAGTCTTTCACGCTCTATGTGTCGCTTATCCTCATTACGTTGCTGCAATTTATACAGGGCTTCATTACGATTTTCACGTAAGCGCTTTCTATATTCACTATCCTCAACAAGACCAAAATCAGCTAGCATTTTGGAAAAAGCTGGAATAATCGGATATTTGGCTAAGTAACTCTGCATATCAAACTGGATATGCTGTTTTTCAGTTTGATGATGAAAGCCCGAGTAAAAATAGAAGCCTTCTTCATTCACAGATTGAAAATGTGCAGGAAAATCCGCTTCTTGTATCACAATACGATGGATTTCAAGAAATACATTCAACAAAGTTGCATAAGTTTTTTGATGATCTTCTTCCGCAATTGGTAAAACAGGAACATCATAACGCTGAGACTGTACTTGCATCGCTTGACTTGCAATATCAACTTCATGACAGTCAAATACATATGCTATTAATTTGGCTGCATTACGCTGATATTGCTTTGCTGTATGTGCAGCCAAACTTTCCTCTTCAGTATCAGCAAGCAAAGTGCGATCAACTAAATATTTACTGTAACGACGATAAGCATCTATCACACTGGCTTTATTCGATAAATCAAAATTTTTCTTTTGACTATCGATCCAGTCCAAAAAAGCTTTACTTGTGAAGTAAAACAATCCTTTTGATAAATCTGATCCGCTCATTTGCAGCAAATAGTCCGTTAAACACTGTAAAAAATAACGTCTTTTTTCATCAAAAGATGCAGATAACTGCTGTTCTGACAAAGCTTCGCCTGATATTCTTTTGCGATAAAATAATGTTCCAATATCTAGTGTTTTAAAACCAAAAGAAGCTGTTTTATCTTTACAGACTAGAACAAGTCGCTCATGTTCATTAATCTGTTTGTTAATATCAGTTATATGTACGAACAATAGATCGAGAGTGAAATTCATGACAATTCTCCTACTAAGTTTGCAGAAGACATCACATACTTCATCAAGCTAGACTCATACTCATGCTGAATTTTACTACGCCACTGTAACCGTGATTTATAATTCAGATATTGCAAAGTCGTACTGATGTTGCTATGACCCATCCTGGCTTGCACATATTCCACTGCTGTCATAGCTGAGTGCCCTTCAGGCAGATGTTGCAACTGACTTTCAAGCAAATTCATACCAAAACTGGCGCGTAAGTCATGGAATTTGAAGCTTTGAAATTGCGGATCAATCAAGCGGATTTCTGGCAATAACACCACTTTTAAATAACTACGTACTGCTTCCCCTGCATACAGTTTAAGTTTTGAGCTAAACGAGTCAGAGGCTTTGATTTTCTCTGTCAATTCCTGCTGTTCGGCTTTACTGGTGTAGAAAGGTGTGCCAAGCTTAGTGAGAAACACATAATTTTCATCCGAGTCGCCATAGTTTGACTTTTTCCTACGCTGACGTGCTTGCTCACTATTGATGTAAATTTTAAGGTCTTGTACTAACCAATTTGGAATTAACAGCGTCATTGGCTTTTGAAATTTAGTATCAACACCTGTTCCTGCTCCAACAGGCAAACGAATAAAACCATGACTATCAAGCTCACAACCAATTAAGTTTTTGATTCGTAAAGTACAAATCGTTTGTAAACGCGCACCTGTGAATAATGCTAGATAGAACATCAACTGATATTCTCGTGATGATTTTTGCAGTACTTTTAATATGATTGTTTGTTCTTCAACCGTAAGTGGACTTAACTCTCCACCATCTACAATCACTTCAGAATTATGAGCTTTAGCGGGCACATGAATTGCAAGATCATGCGACTTGATTGCCATTTTTCTACGTGCACCAAATTCATTATCCACGGCAATGTATTTGTAGACATCTTGAAATGGAAGCCCGTAGTGTTGATGATCAACCAAGTCTTCTGTAACGAGAAATCGGTAAAAATTCACAACGGCATTAATTCGACTACGTGCCGAACTAACTGAAATTAAACCTGCATTCACCTGTTCTATAAGACGAGTACGATATTTAAAAATCGCATTCAACTGTTTTAGTTTATGAAATTTCAAACAGTCCAGCTGTTCATCTTCTAAAAAGCGCTGAAAATCAACAAGCTGATGAGCAATAGATGCAAATGTTTTAAAATCATACTGTATTGTTTGCTCAAGTTTCTTCAGTAAATACAGATTAAAAACTTCAGAAGGGCTGCCATCTCCCTGAATAATCACGGGGAATTCGAGGTAAGCATCACCATATTTTTCGAACTCTGCATCATTTAAACAACGGGTTGTCTTAACCAATGTCAATAATTGAAATTTTTTAATAGTCACGACTTTGGCTTTAGACTGGTAGCGTAACTGACCATTTTTAAGTTTAGTGCTCATTTGAGCCTCCTGTTTATTAAAAAACAGGCAAAAAGCAACCTTGAGATAGGATTGACAAAAATGCCCCTATTCATCAAAATACAAATGTCTGATCAGCAATGAAGACATTAATAAGAGCTCATGTTCCCGCATGGGCTTTTATACTTTTTGCCGAAGATGAATTAATATTTCACAAATTAATAAAACCCCTTTAGATGTAACATTTAATCTAAATTAATTGAAATCGTTGACCTTTCTTAAAAAATAAATAATTAATTCAAGTCACTTCTATCTTCCTTTTTAATACGTTCAAGTTCAGTTAACACATATGAATTCATCGACTGATGTCTTTTCTTGGCCATTTTCTTTATCCAAAAAATTAATTCTTCAGGTAACCGTAAATTCAGTTGTTTGGTTATTTGCATAGAACCACCTCCCAATTCCATGTAGTATGAAATACATACTATCTTGTCTTTTTTGCATAGTATGCTTTTAATACTATATGCGCAATACCTTTTTTTGCATCATAATCATACTATTCAAAAAATTTGTTATTTGTGATCTTCATGAAAAAAAAAGAGATACAGTTCAATCTTCGTATTCCAGAAGATTTAAAAGCGAAAATTGATGAAGGGGCAAAGTTGAAACAGCGTTCCGTTCATGCTGAAATCATGTCTCGTTTATAT
Organism: Acinetobacter sp. CIP 102136; assembly: GCF_000369685.1. Classification (GTDB taxonomy): domain Bacteria; phylum Pseudomonadota; class Gammaproteobacteria; order Pseudomonadales; family Moraxellaceae; genus Acinetobacter; species Acinetobacter fasciculus. Next base: position 364,960 of record NZ_KB850140.1, on the reverse strand, counting down.
GACTCTTTTGTCATGGATAACAATATTCACCTAGAAGCAGCTAAAGTTATAGAAAGTTATCTGCAGGCTAGAACGCCTACAGAACGAAAAAAAGTGGTAGCTGAACGTTTAAATTTTGTATTAAGTGAATTGAAAAAAATTCATCATTTCAGAGATTTTACAATTGCTGAATTAGCTTTTGAAATTAATGAAGATACGGCTGATGAGGCTGAAGCATGGTTTAGAGCAGAATTAGAACCCACCTTCGGACAGTTGGAAAAAATAGCACAACATACGTCAGTGAACCCAAACTGGTTACTCTTTGGTAAACAGACACCATATGATATTCAGCACATACGTTTAAATGAATATTTAGATCAAGATATAAAGCTGCTTTTAGGTTCAGACCCTAGTAATGAATATTTATCTGCATCAAAAGTGAAAGAAATAAAATTTATTCGCGAATTATCAGAAACAGGGCAGTTAATTATTCTTAAAATTTATGAAAATTACGCAGTTGAGACTTTTTATCCCCCATATCATATCAGTGACTTAAATGGAGTTGGTGGATATAATTCATTGTTATATTTCTGTTTATTTACCAAAGTACTATTGCGATATTATAAATCTAAGGTGAATGTATATAGTCATCTGCTTTCAGAAGAGCAGTTTAAACTTATTTTGACTGGAACAGTTCATCCCTTAACAATTGCAGAAAAATTACATCATATTCCTTGGGTTGATGATTTAGCGGATAAACTCCCAAATAAGAATTTAGATTATTGGGATGGTTTTGATACGTTAAGAGCAAGAATACTACGAGACTTTGCAGCGAAAGAATTCATTCAGGAAATTTGGAATGATCCTGAGTTGCATTTAAAGCATCCTATTGAGTTTTAAAAAAGGGATGACATTTTACTAAGCACCATCCCTTTTTCTAGGCTCATTGGTATATTCAAATAAATCTTGCATATTACAATTAAAATATTCACATAAGGTATCAGCGACTGAAAGTTCAATTCGTACTGCACGATCATAGTAAAGACTTGTTAGCGTATTACGATTGATACCAGTCGCCTGAGCCACCTCACTTAACTTTAAAATTTTTCGCTCACCCATCAAAGTTGATAGCCTACATCTAATCATAACGACCTTTAAATTAAAAAATTAACCTACAGCAAGTCAATTCAACTTGATAAATCATCTTTAGGATGATAATTTAACCTACAGCAGGTTATTTTGTTTCCTAAACACAAATTAACTTTTCTAAATCTCATTATATAATTTTTTATGGAAGTTCAGCTATGAATAACTATTTTTCTCCAAAATTCTCTGTTTCAGAGGAAGTTCGTTCAACTGCTGTTGCACTGATCAAAGAGTTTAATATTGACCGTACATTTGATTTAGCTTTATTTCTGAATGTTAACCCCAATTTAAATGACCAAGATGCAACTTTAGCCTGGGTTAATTATTTTGAAAAAAATCAACATGATCTCAGTGACTTCAACTATGTTAGACGTCACTTCATGAAAAATTTTCCTAAAATCATGTTTGCAAATTTTAGCGAATAAAACAAACAAAGGGAGATATCAAATATCTCCCTTAATTTTTATAGCAATGTCTCTTATGGTAATCTCAACAAAAAGTAAAATTCAATTTAATTGGTTGTAAAAATATGGAATCATTTATAAAAGCAGGCCATATTGAGTCTTCAGTCATTGTTTTTGACGTATTTGGCACACTTGTGCAGATAGGGGAAAGACGTTCCCCATATAGAAAATTAATGAAATGGCTAAAAGAAAATGGGCGACAACCAAAACCTGATGATGCCAAATTTATTATGTCCCACAATTTAAATTTGGCAGAGCTTGCAAAGCGATTAGCAGTAAATATTCCAGAGCAATTTCTGCAAGAACTTGAGCATGATTTAGATGAAGAGTTACGCTCTATTAGACTGTATGAAGATACCTTATCAACTTTGGAAGAATTAAAAAAATTGGGATTCAGATTGGCATTATGCTCAAATTTAGCTATGCCATATGGAAAAGTTGTTTCTTCATTTTTACCTTCTCTTGATGCTTATGCTTGGAGTTATGAGGTTGGAGCAATTAAACCAGAGTCACAAATTTATCAATATTTAATTGATAAACTACAATGTCATACCAAAGACATTTTGTTCATTGGAGATACTCTTTTAGCTGATTACAGTGGTCCAACTGAATTTGGTATGTCAGCTCGTTTAATTGATCGTAAGAATGGGCAAAAACTGGCAGATGTTTTAGCTGATATCATTAAGTGACGAGTATTAGCTTAGGGCTAAAGAACAAATTATTGATAAAAATATGTATGATTCAAATAACTCAAATTAGTTTCGTTTCTCTAAATTTTTCATATAAGCCTCACATTTAGAGAGCATACCAAGATTATTTTTTAAAGTTGTATCCAATCCTACCATTGCATACACAATACTTTGAATCTCATGCTGCTGAGCAAATACTTGAATTGCAGGATGTAACTGTTCTGAACAACTTGCATCATTACTAAAGTATTTTAGCTTTTTGGCTTGAGCAAAATAAATTGCAGCAAACAATCGCCCATCTTCAAAAATAATAGCCGATGAAGCATCTAAACTTGTTCTAGACCTACCTTCATAATACAAAGCATCATCTGTTTTCAGTAAATAGGGGGCTGAGTAATTTTCGAAATTAGATTGAAATTTTGGATAATCGTGCTTTAACAACTTTTGAAGTTCTGTTTGGATTTTTTGATTTGACGCAATTTGAGATACTGATGAAATATCTGAATATTGAACTAAGTCTAACGCTTGTGCTTGAGTAGCTGTGGAAATAAGTAAAAGTAAAACAAGATAATATTTATTATTCATATCAAATTTATTATTTTTATGTCCATATTGACTTACTTATGGATTGTTCATTTTATATGGACACTTATGGAGTATCGATAAGGGTGAAACCCTTTTGTACTGTATTCATAACATTCTCCACAAATGTTTTTTGTTTATTTATAAGCCTAAAGAAAAAGCTCATTTAGCTTAATTTTATATTTAGCACTAAGCGTGCCAAGTTTTATTATAATAAAATTGAGAGAAAAAACAGCACTTTAAAAAAATATTTTTATTTTTGTAACTACTGTGTTTTATTTTGTGTAACTAACTGACAAAAATCGTCAGTTAGTTGACTAAAATCACCCTAGGATAATCGGTTTATTCCCTAATTCATTTTCTAAATCATCTATTTTTCGATCATAATACTGATCTAAGACCTCTCCAATATTCTTTACCCCTTCAATCACCCCTTGCTTAAACTGCTTTTGCTGTATCAACTGAATGATATACTGACAAATCTGATCCCAGACTTCTTGAGTAGTGGCCTGCTTGATGCCTCGATCAATCACAATCTCAACCTTATGTTCACACAGGTTTAAATACAACAGCACACCACTATTATATTCAGTATCCCAGACACCCAGCTCGGCAAAGAGTTGTCGAGCTCGACACAAAGTATCCTGATAATAGGCTGATCGTGCAGATAAGCATCCCTCGATTACGACCTGAATTTCTCCGACATGACCATGCTCTGCTTCTTCAACAGCTAGTGCAATCGCATGTTGATCCTGCTTGGAGAAAAAACGCTTGGTTGCTGGCATATAAAAGAAATGCTTGAACCATCGCTTAAAACTCGGCTGTGCATATTCTTCCAGCTTCGGTTGTGTGACAATTTCTGTTGTATCTGTAGTTGTTACCATGAGCCTGATGCTCCTCCCCCACCAAAACCGCCACCGCCACCGCCGAAGCCGCCGCCGCCAAAACCACCTCGACCGCTACCGCCGCCTCGGCCGCCACCGGCTAAAAAGGCATGTAATATCAGCTGGGCTATAGAAGTTATCAATAAAAAGAAAATACCTGTACCAATCATTAAACTTGCAAGCAAACCCATGCCATTGACCAGACCGGTAGCTGTACCTGCAACTGCGGCAGTCGCAGCGCTCAGTTTTCTGCCGAAAATCATCGAAGCAACCACACCTGCGATGATGATAAAAATCACAGTACCAAAAGTTGCTTGAGAAGCTTGCTGGGCTTTATAAGCCTGTTCCTGACGCTCTTTCAGTTCATCCGCGGCCTGTGCCGCAATTTCTGGATCGAGATTTAAAATCCGTTCTATTTCAGCCAGTCCTGAATCAATCCCCTGAGCATACTGCCCTTGCTTAAAATATGGCGTGATCTTGTCATTGATAATCCGCCCTGCCACAATATCAGGCAATACGCCTTCCAGACCATAACCGGTCAAAATCTGAATGCGGCGATCATTGATGGCAATGGTCATCAATAAACCATTATCACGTTTAGCCGAGCCAAGCTGCCAGGCCTCAGCGACACGCATAGAGTAATCAAAAATATCTTCCTGCCCTGTGGTTGGAACAATGACCACACCTATTTGCCCTTTGCCTTCATTATAAAGTTTCAGAATACGCTGATTGAGTTGCTGTTTTTCAGTGGGACTGAGTAAATTTGCCTGATCAATGACCGGTTCGTTCAGACTTGGTAAGTCCCGCTGCAACTGCCCTTCTGTCATATCATTGGCAATTTGTGGCTGCGACGCTGCTGTAGCCCCAGTTTCTTGAACTGGAGTATTTTGACCAGTTTTAGGCTGTAAGATTTCACGCGCCACGATGACTTCTTCAGTATCCGTAGCTGTGGCTGTTTCTGCTGAAGCAGGTGTTGTTAGCCCCATACCCAATATGAGGAGCAACCCAGCACAGTATTTCAGCAGTATTTCAGGCATCTGATCTCTCACTTATCTACAGATATTACTTATTCAAAAGACACCGTTGGAGCTTTCTGAGCACTTTGCTCGGCACTGAAGTTTGGTTTGGTATCCATACCAATTACTTTTGCCGTCATGACCTGCGGGAACTGACGTGCGTAGCTATTAAAGTCCTGAACTGTGGTGATATAACGATTACGTGCCACAGCAATCCTATTTTCTGTACCTTCCAGCTGCACCTGTAAATCACGGAACTGCTGATTGGCTTTCAGGTCTGGATAGTTTTCAGTGACCGCCAATAAACGTGACAAAGCACTGGTCATTTGCGACTGTGCTTCCTGATAACGCTGGAATAATTCAGGATTTTCCAGTACTTCCTGATCGACTTTGAGGCCTGCTACATTGGCACGTGCCTGAGTGACTTCTGTGAGCACCTGCTCTTCGTGCGCGGCATAACCTTTTACGACATTCACCAGATTTGGCACCAGATCGGCACGACGCTGATACTGGTTCTGAACTTCAGACCAGGCTGCCGTTACTGCTTCATCTTTGACTTGCAAGGTGTTATAGCCACAGCCACTCAGTGTTAAGGTACTGACCAGCATCAAAGCTATGAGAGATTGTTTTAATACACGCATGATGTCTTGTCCTCAATTCTTTATTGATATTTATATAATTAATTTGATTTTAAACAGTATTTTCTAAAGTTTTGTTACTTTTTATAATCTTTTTAATGCGTCCTATTTTAAGTTTGGAAATAATTAAAGATTAAAAAACCCGCCGTAGCGGGTTCCTTAAATGATTACAGTGAATTTTCAACTGTTAAACATCCAGATAATCCAGAATCCCTTCAGCTGCCTGACGGCCTTCCCAGATTGCAGTCACTACAAGATCCGAACCGCGCACCATATCACCGCCAGCGAAGATTTTTGGATTCGAGGTCTGGAATTTGTATTGCTGCTGCTCAGCGGCAACGACACGACCTGAACCATCCAGATTGATTTCCACATCGGTGAACCAGTCAGCTGGGCTGGTGCGGAAACCGAAAGCAAGTAGGACTGCATCCGCCGGCAGAATTTCTTCTGAACCCGGAATTGGTTCTGGGCTACGGCGACCGCGGCTGTCCGGCTCACCCAGCTGAGTAGTAATAAATTTCACACCGGTCACTTTACCATTTTCACCAACAACTTCGATCGGCTGACGGTTAAACTGGAAATTCACCCCTTCTTCACGCGCATTTTGCACTTCACGGCGTGACCCCGGCATATTTTCTTCATCACGACGATACGCACAGACGACTGACTCGGCACCTTGACGGATCGAAGTACGATTACAGTCCATAGCGGTATCACCACCGCCTAAAACAATGACTTTCTTGCCTTCAACACTGATATATTCAGACGGATCTTTTTCCCAGCCCTGACAACGATTGACATTCGCAATCAGGAAATCCAGTGCATCATACACACCATCCAGATCTTCACCGGCAAAACCACCTTTCATGTAGGTATAGGTTCCCATACCCATAAATACCGCATCATAATCGGCAAGTAACTGGTCGATGGTCACATCTGTGCCAATTTCAGTATTCAAACGAAATTCCACCCCCATACCGGTGAAAATTTCACGGCGGCGCTTCATTACGTCTTTTTCCATTTTGAATTCTGGAATACCGAAAGTCAGCAAACCACCAATTTCTGGACGTTTGTCAAAAACTACAGGCTTTACCCCGTTACGTACCAGAATATCCGCACAGCCAAGTCCTGCAGGACCTGCACCAATGATCGCAACTTTTTTGTCTGTCCATTTCACATTGGACATATCTGGACGCCAGCCCAAAGCAAAAGCTGTATCGTTGATATATTTTTCTGCATTCCCGATCGTCACCGCACCAAAACCGTCGTTCAGGGTACACGCCCCTTCACACAGACGGTCTTGCGGACAGACACGGCCACAGACTTCCGGTAAAGTATTGGTCTGATGACACAGTTCAGCCGCCTGAAACAGACGTCCTTCAGACACCAGTTTTAACCAGTTTGGAATGTAGTTATGTACCGGACATTTCCACTCACAGTACGGGTTACCACAGCCTAGGCAGCGATGCGTCTGATTGGCTGCAATTTCCGCTGTATAAGGCTTATAAATTTCCACAAATTCTGCTTTGCGGACATCAATCTCTTTTTTCTCTGGATCTTGGCGTGCGACATCCAGGAATTGAAAGTCATTATTCAGGCGTTCTGCCATGTCTCTCTCCGTGGGTAGATGTAAGGGGTTCACAGTTGCCTTACATCTGCCTATGTTTCTGCAGTAGTGGAATTATTGTGGATCAGCTTGAGTTGTTTTTAACAGCGTTTGCAAGTTGGCTGCTTTTGGTTTTACCAACCAGAACTTGCGGCTGTAGAAGTCAAACTCATGGCGGATCTTGTACACCCAAGCACTACCCGTTTCTTTAATATGTTCATCCAGAATACGACCCAGGAAGGCTTTATGCTCTTCCATCGCTTCGGTGGAAATACGGTTCAGCTCAATCAGCTCGTGGTTATAATGATCAACGAAGTCATTATCCAGATCAAGTACATAAGCAAAACCACCAGTCATACCCGCACCGAAGTTATGTCCGACTTTACCCAGCACTGTCACAATACCGCCGGTCATATATTCACAGCAGTGATCACCTGCACCTTCAATCACGGCAAATGCACCCGAGTTACGCACCGCGAAACGCTCGCCCGCTGTACCCGCGGCATATAACTTACCGCCAGTCGCACCGTATAAACAGGTGTTCCCAATAATCGCGGTATTTTGGGTCTGGAATGGTGAACCTTTTGGCGGGAAGATCGAGATGCGACCGCCAGCCATGCCTTTACCGACATAATCATTGGCATCACCTTCTAGGCTGATATGCAGACCACCGGCATTCCAGACACCTAGTGACTGGCCTGCAGTACCATTCAGGTGAACTTTCACCGGATGGGCTTCCATGCTCAGGTTGCCATAGCGTTTCGCAATTTCACCAGACAGGCGGGCACCAATCGAACGGTCACAGTTACCGATCGTGAAGCTATATTCGCCGCCAGTTCCCGCTTCAATCGCAGGTAGAATTTCATCCACCATTTTTTCAGCCAGAATGCCTTTATCAAATGGCGCATTACCTTGAACCTGACAATACTGCGCTTTACCTTCCGCAGCAGGATGTGACTCAAGTAATTTGCTTAAATCAAGATGTGCATGCTTTGCAGTTTCACCTGGCAAAACTTCCAGCAGATCAGTACGGCCAATCAGGTCTTTCAGACTTGATACACCGAGTGCTGCCAGCCATTCACGGGTTTCTTCAGCAATAAAGGTGAAGAAGTTGATCAGCATTTGTGGCTCACCAATATAATGCTCTTGACGTAAATGATCTTGTTGAGTTGCGACACCGGTTGCACAGTTATTCAGGTGGCAGATACGCAGGTATTTACAACCCAAGGCAATCATTGGGGTTGAACCAAAGCCGAAGCTTTCTGCACCCAGAATTGCTGCTTTTACGACATCCAGACCGGTTTTTAAACCGCCGTCTGTCTGTACGCGAACTTTACCACGCAGGTCATTCACACGAAGAGCCTGATGTGCCTCAGAAAGACCCAGTTCCCACGGTGAACCTGCATGATGAATTGAAGAAAGTGGAGAAGCCGCTGTACCGCCATCATAACCAGAAATGGTAATGAAATCGGCATAGGCTTTCGCTACACCTGCCGCAATCGTACCGACACCCGGTTCAGAAACCAGCTTAACTGACACCATCGCCTGTGGGTTAACCTGTTTTAAATCAAAGATCAACTGTGATAAATCTTCAATTGAATAGATGTCGTGATGCGGAGGTGGCGAAATCAGGGTAACGCCCGGTACAGAGTAACGTAAACGGGCAATGAGACCATTTACTTTACCACCCGGCAACTGACCACCTTCACCTGGTTTTGCACCTTGCGCGACTTTAATTTGGAGAACTTCTGCTGATGTTAAATAAGCAGGGGTCACACCAAAACGGCCCGATGCAATTTGTTTGATTTTCGAGTTACGGATGGTACCGTAACGCGCTGGATCTTCACCGCCCTCACCCGAGTTTGAACGACCACCAATCGTGTTCATGGCAATCGCAATCGCTTCATGTGCTTCAGGTGACAGTGCGCCCAAAGACATGCCGGCAGAGTCAAAGCGAGGCAGGATCTCTTCCACAGATTCCACTTGTTCAACTGGAATCGAATTGTCTGTTTTCAGTTTAAATAGGTCACGAATCGTCGCAATTGGACGCTTATTCACCAGTTCTGCATATTCTTTAAAATCTGCGTAGTTCCCAGAACGTACGGCTTTATGCAGCGAGTTGATTACATCCGGGTTAAAGGCATGATATTCCTTGCCAAAGACAAACTTCAGCAGACCGCCCTGATCGATTGGCTTACGGTTTTTCCAAGCAATATCCGCCAACTGTTTCTGATCATTTTCAAGGTCGACAAAAGTAGCACCCTGAATACGGCTTGGTACACCAATAAAGCATTTATCCACTACTTCATTGGATAAACCCACTGCTTCAAACAGCTGACCACCACGGTAAGAGGCAACCGTAGAAATACCCATTTTCGAAAGAACTTTCAGCAGACCTTTCTCAATCCCCTTACGGAAATTGTTTTGCGCATAGATTGGGTCACCCAATAATTCGCCTTTAGCGACCAGATCATTGATCACATCATAAGCTAGGTACGGGTAGATGGCTGTTGCACCAAAGCCAAGTAGAACTGCAAACTGATGCGGATCACGAGCAAAACCGGTTTCAATAATCAGGTTGGCATCTGTACGCAAACCAGTATTGATCAAGTGATGATGCACCGCACCGGTGATCATGAAGGCATTGGCAGGCAAGTAACCTTCACGGATTTTCTTGTCGGAAAGCACCAGTAGGGTTTTTCCATCACGAATGGCTTGCGCAGACTCTTCACAAATACGCGCAATGGCTGCTTCCAGACCTTCGGTTTCCGCATAGTTCAGGTCAATATCTGCAATTTCATAACCGGCACGACCCAGCGTACGGATCTGATGCATTTTCGAATTAGACAGCACAGGACTGGAAATGATCAAGCGGTCTGCATGCTCAGGCCCTTGCTCAAAGACGTTTTGTTCACGACCTAAACAGGTTTCCAGTGACATCACAATCGATTCACGTAGCGGATCGATCGGCGGGTTGGTCACCTGTGCAAACTGCTGGCGGAAATAATCCGACACATGGCGCACCTGACGTGACAATACTGCCATTGGAGTATCATCACCCATTGAACCTACAGCTTCCTGACCGCTTTCAGCAATCGGACGCAACAACTGATCACGCTCTTCAAAGGTCACCATGAACATTTTTTGTGCCGCTTTCAGGCCATCGCCTTTTAAGCCTTGATCACATAAATATTCTTCCAGCTCTGGACTACCTTGCAAACGCACAGAATTTTCACGTAACCATTCACGGTATGGACGCATACGTTTCAGATGATTATTGACATCTTGAGTATCTAGCACCTTACCGGTTTGCGTATCAATGACCAGCATTTGGCCAGGACCGACACGGCCTTTAGAAATCACATCTTCAGGTTGATAACCCCAGACACCAATTTCAGAAGCCAGCGTGATATAACCATTTTTGGTAATCACCCAACGCGCAGGACGCAGACCGTTACGATCCAGCATACAGATCGCATGACGCCCATCCTGAATCACCAAACCTGCAGGACCATCCCAGGCTTCCATGTGTTTTGAGTTGAATTCGTAGAAAGCACGAAGATCAGCATCAAGCGTTTCCACGTTCTGCCAGGCAGGCGGAACCAGCATACGGAGGGCACGGAACAGATCCATGCCACCACCGACTAGAATCTCCAGCATGTTGTCCAGGCTTGAAGAATCTGAACCGGTACGGTTCACAATTGGATTCAGTTCAGTTAAACCCGGTAATAATGGATTTTCAAATTTTGGTACACGCGCCATGGCCCAGTTACGGTTTGCAGTAATGGTATTGATTTCACCATTGTGCGCCAGATAACGGAACGGCTGTGCCAACGGCCAGCGTGGCAAAGTATTGGTCGAGAAGCGCTGATGGAACACCACGATATGCGATTCCAGACGTGGGTCCGCCAGATCGGTATAAAAATCTGCAATCGCTTCTGGCATCATCAAGCCTTTATAGCTGATCACAGTCGAGCATAACGTCGTGACATAGAAAGACGTATCATTGCTTAACAGCTGCTCTGCACGACGGCGTGCCAGGAATAACTTACGGTTAAATTCAACCTCAGTCACACCCATTGGACAGTTAACAATAATCTGTTCAAATGCCGGCATCGATTGCAAAGCAATTTCACCAAGGGCATCGACATTGGTGGGAATCACACGCCACGCCAAAACGATTAAACCTTCAGCTTCAATCTCTTTGTTTAAAACCTGTTTGGCATGCGCAGCGAGCGCCGGATCAAGATTTAGAAACACCGAACCCACAGCAAATACTTCACTCAAGGTGGTATCACTTAAGCGTTTCGCTTCTTCACGGAAGAATTTTTTCGGCATTGCTAAGAGCAGACCACAACCATCTCCCGTCTTGCCATCCGCGGCAATACCACCACGATGAGTCATACAACTCAAACTATGAATCGCGGTCTTGACGAGATCATGGCTAGCATCACCCTGCATATGGGCAATTAAACCGAAACCACAGTTATCTTTAAACTCATCCGGTTGGTATAAACCTTGAGCGGGAGCTACATTATTAGGCGATGGCATGTGCATAGCGTACCCTTCTTTCACGAAGCCTCAACAGGCTATTAAACAATCTAAATTTTTCTCTGCGCTGGCGTCTAATGGACTTTCGAAGACCGTCTTGGTAGAGCAAAAGCATTTTTCTTTATTTCTTCAGACTAGTCCTTTTTTAGACTAAATGCATAACAAATAAAGTTTATTCTGCTCATGAATAACATAAAAATCTGGAATAAATATGACATTCACATAGTGTCATCGAATCATTTTTCGCGCTAAAACAGGGAGATTAATTCAATTCATGCACCAATAAAGCAAATTCCATGCCAACAAACAGCGCATAAATTAAAACAATACAGATGACAAAGATTTAGCGCAGAACAGCACTCTAAGGGTTAATTTTAATGTGCATTTTTTGCACCAAAAGCGCCCATTTTTGATTCTGTAATTTTTTGGATGCGCTATTTTAGACCGAACTAATTAAATGGATCACTAATCTCGTTATTTTGAGGACGCGGATTACTGCCCTGAGCAGGTCGATTATTGTTATTTTGCGGTTGAGGTGTACCTTCTACAGCACTTTCAGATTTCTGTACATCAACTACATTTCCCGATGAATCACGGCGCACAATGGTGGTACTGGTAGTCGCCGCATCAGAGCTGCGCGGCTTGGCCTCAGTTTGGGTTTGCTGCTGTCTAAGTCGTACCGATTCATCTACTTTCGGCAAAGGCACATTTTTCAAACGAATTTCGTAAAGCTTTTGATTACTGGCCAATTCCTCTGAACCCAGATTATTGACCAGACTGGCATATTGCTGCATTGGCACGACTTCGGGTTTGACTGAGGCCGGTAAATTTAATTTCAGTGTAGATAAAGCCTGATTGGCTTGCGCCGCCGTCTTATATTGACCATACAACAATACATATTGTTCTGGCTGATTTTCACCCGATATCCTTAAGTAAACAAAAGGCTTACGATCGGACTGTTTTTTAAGAAAACTTTTTAAAATGGCTTCATTGGTCACACGAAATAATTCAATGGCGTGCTGGTTTTTCGCTTCATTGACAAATTTGGTACCGCGAAATTCCGGCTCATGACTGGCATTCACGACGGTACGCGTATTTAGATCCAGTGGTTTCACTTCCTGAAAAAGCGCACCAAGATGGGTCATTGTGGCTACTTTTTCCGGCTGAATCTGCAATTGAACTTCAGTTTCAGGTTTTTTTTCAATTTCGATGACGTCATCTGAATCAGTCACCGCCCAAAAGACTAAGGCAGCAAATAGGCAGCATACACCACAGACCAGCCAGAAATAATGCTGAATCTTTTGCCAAGGAGTATGTAATGCTGCCATAAAACTAAACCTATGCCTGATTGGCTAAAATTGCCTGTTTCATTAACTCGAGATCAAAGTCTCGTGTAATCACTGCTTTGCCTAATTGCTTTAATAACACCAGACGCAATTGTCCATTCAAGACTTTTTTGTCATGGGCCATATAGGCCAGAAAATCATCCAGAGGGATTTTAGGACAAACCACAGGAAGTTTGGCACGAGAAATGATTTTTTTTGTACGTTCTAAATCCTCTTGAGAAATCCAGCCCATTCGCTGGGACAGATCCGCAGCCATTACCATACCGGTGGCAACAGCCTCGCCATGTAACCACACCCCATAACCCAGGTAGGATTCAATCGCATGACCAAAGGTATGACCTAAATTAAGTAAAGCACGTTCCCCTTGCTCCTTCTCATCATTGGCCACGATCCGTGCCTTATGCGCACAGGAACGATAAACGGCTTCAGCCAATAATTTCTCATCACGAGCGACCAGAGCATCTATATTCTCTTCCAGCCAGACTAAAAACTTTTCATCACCGAGTAGGGCATATTTAATGACTTCAGCCAGACCTGCTGAAAGCTCTCGATCAGGCAAAGTAGAAAGCTGCGACATATCCGCCAGTACCACTTGCGGCTGCTGGAAAGCACCAATCATGTTTTTGCCCAAGGGATGATTGATCCCGGTTTTTCCACCAACACTTGAATCTACTTGCGACAGCAAGGTCGTCGGTACCTGAATAAAATACACTCCGCGCTGGAAACAGGCCGAAGCAAATCCGGCCATATCTCCAATCACACCCCCACCCAACGCAAGCACAGTACAGTCCCGATTAAACCTGGCTTCAAGCAGTGCATCAAAAATCAGGTTCAGATGCTGGCTATCCTTATATTTTTCACCATCAGGCAGAATGCAGGTCGCAACACGTTTGTCTAGAGCCTCAATCGCCGTTTGATAACGCTGCAAATAAAGTGGTGCAACCGTAGTATTGCTCACAATCATTACTTGCTTGCCATGAATATAGGGTGCCAATAAGGCCTGTGGATCCAGATCGCTCCCGATAAAAATAGGGTAACGACGTTCTCCGAGTTCTACATATAAGGTTTGCATGCTTGATTAACCACTTTATTCAATGAACTTAGTTTTTAGAAGTAATGAGATTGAGAATCCGTTGCGCCAGATCTCGTGCAGCACCCTGATTGGTCTCAATAATATGATGCGCCACTTCCCGATACAAGGGATCACGGACTGCCAATAAATCCCGTAACTTTTGTTCCGGATTTTCGACTTGGAGGAGGGGACGGTTTTTATCGCGATAGGTACGTTGCAGTTGAATTTCAACCGGCGTATAGAGATAGACAACAATTCCGCGCTGTTTCAGATAATCCCGATTTAAGGTCTGAGTAATGGCCCCACCACCAGTGGCTAAAACCAGATGGGGGCGTGAGGTAAGGTCATTAATGACAGCAGTTTCACGGTCACGAAACCCCTGCTCCCCTTCTTTTTCAAAAATCCAGGGAATGGTCGCTCCTGTTTTACGTTCAATTTCATGATCACTGTCTAGAAATTCACGTCCTAACAATTCTGCGAGATGTCGTCCTACTGTTGTTTTACCGGCCCCCATCGGCCCTACCAAATAAATATTTGGTAGGGTTTCAAACTCTTTGCTTGGCAAGGAGTCACCTATTCGTTTTGTTAAATTCAAAATATATTAATGATTTCTTGAAACACTGTCATTAACAATTCGAGGTGTAACGAAAATCAGAAGCTCACGCTTGTTATCCGACTTTAAATCTTTACGGAATAAACGCCCTACATAAGGAATATCCCCCAAAAATGGTACCTTGGTTTGTGCATTACGGGTTTCCTGCTCAAAAATACCGCCCAGAACCACGGTTTCACCATTATCCACCAAAACATTGGTGTTGATCTGGTTTTTGTTAATAGTGAGTTGTCCGGTCGGTGTCGGGTTGCCTGGAGAGTCACTGGTAATATTGAGTTCCATCTGCACTTTACCATCTGGCGTAATACTTGGCGTAACATCCAGACTTAAGGTGGCATCAATAAATTCCGTGGTAGACACTGCATTCGCACCACCACCCTCTGCTGACTGGTATGGAATTTGTGAACCAGATGCAACAGTCGCTTTTTGCTTGTCCGCTGTCAGTACTTTAGGGGTAGAAATCACCTCGCCATAACCATCTGCCTGAAGTGCAGAAAGCTCAAGATCAAGCATAAAATCAGAGAGACTGATTAAACCAAAGGCAATACGGCTTGCACCCTGACTAGTAACCCCCAAGTCCACATTAAGATTATCCGGTCGTTGAATCGTATACTTACCATCATCATCAGGTGTTTTTAAATCCCATAATGTAGTATCACTACCACCTACCAATAAATGATTATTATCAGTTATACCTTGAGACAGAAGCCCCCATTTCACCCCCATCTCTTTGGTGAAGTCAGTGGTAGCTCGCACAATACGTGCTTCGACCATCACCTGCTTGACCTGTACATCAAGTAGATCCACCATATTCCGGATTTTATCAATAAAGAGCTGAGTATCATTCACAATAATGGTATTAGTTCGTGCATCAACAGATACTGAACCACGTGAACTTAATAAACTTTCTCCACCATCATTATTATTCGTGCTACTCGAACCACCTGAGCTAGATGCCCCTTTATTCTGTGTAATCAGTTTTTCAATATCAGCGGCTTTGGCATAACTGAGCTGCATATATTCAGTTTGGATAGGGGCAAGTGCAACACTCTGTTTAATAGCCTTAGCTTCTTCCTCTTCAGCCTTAATCAGCTCTGCAACTGGTGCGATCCAGATCACATTGCCATTACGGCGTTTATCCAGATTTTTGGTTTTTAGCACAATATCCAGCGCCTGATCCCACGGTACCTCTTTCAAGCGCAAGGTAATGTTACCTTGTACACTATCTGCAGCCACCATATTGATATCGGTAAAATCAGCCAGGAGCTGTAGTACACGACGGACTTCGATGTCCTGAAAATCTAAAGAAATCTTCTTACCCGTATAGGCAACGGTTTTAGGACGCAATGGACTCTTGGCTTCTGGTCGTTTCAAACTGATGGTCAGCTTGTTATCAGTCTGATAAGCCATATATTCATAACTTTCCGCAGACTGAATCGTAATGACTCCTGAACCATTTTGATTCACAGCATCCACACTCGATACCGGAGTCGCGAAATCAGTCACATTGAGTCGACGGGTCAAATGTGCAGGGATTTTAGAGCCTAAAGTCCGCACAATAACTTTGGTACCCTGCTGCTGTACATCGACTGGTGTATTATTTCCCGCCAGATCAATGACCACCTGACCTTCACCTTGCACACCGCGCTGGAAACCAATATTACTGATACCCTGAGCTGACTGTTGCTGTACAGGTTGAGCCATGGCAACAGGAGTTGCCGAGTTAATTTTAAGAATAAAGGTATTGCCTTCCACGCGAGTCGTAAAAGCGCCAACCTCGGTCAGATTAACCGTCAAACGGGCACGTTGTGCATCCGAAGTAACATCGACCGAACTGGCTTCACGCGTTGCGACCGGAATGTTGCTTTGTTTTAAATTCTGTTGGGCCTTGTCAAAGTCTAGAATCAAACGTGATGGTGATTCTAATTGATAGGCTTGTGGTTGTGGTGGCAAACCATTGAACATCACCCGAATCTCAGTTCCTTGTCCAGGAAGCTGCATGGGTACTACATTGGTCATTGAAACCTGCGCACTGGCCGCTTGCATCACCGCAATCGCAACAGTACCCATTGAAAACTGACGAAACACACGATTCATTGTATTAACATCCCCAAAAATAAATTCTTTAATACTCTTATTCATTGTTATTCCTTTAAAACTTATGGCGCCGGCCCGATAAGAACTAGACTTCGCGGACGTTCCACATATCCCTCACGGCCATCTGGAATAATCTCAATCAAATCGATCTGTGTTGGTGTAATTCCAACCACACGACCATGATTAAGCCCCATATAACTGCCACGTTGAATCCGCTCCACCTCACCATCAGGCGTCTGGATTAAAGCCAGAATTTGTCCTGCCTGATTGCGCATACTGCCTTTCATGGTCAACGTTTCGAGCGGATAACTTTCTAGCGGTTGCAATTGACGTGATAGGTTTGGATAAACCCGTTTCCCCGCCATAATTTTCAGTTCAGCAGCCAGAGAGCTTGGTAAAAAAGGACTTTTGATCTGATGTGCTGCATAGCTGAAGGTTTCAACTGGCATAAAATCAGGAGCCGGTTCAATCGGCAAAGGCGGCTGATTACGAATATTGGCCATTTCCTGATTGACAGCATCAATGCGTGAATCGCATCCCAATAATAAAAACCCAAGTGTTAAAGCCGAAGTAATCTTAATGTTCTTCATTACTGCGCCCCCTGAGTAGTGCTATTAGCTGCAGCGCTTTCCGCATTACCGACATAACGATAAGTTTTGGCTTTCACCACATAATCAATGACCGGAATTTCAGATTTTTTCTCTTTGTTTTCAGTACCGGTAATGGTGAAATCATGCAGTGTGACAATACGCGACAAGCCGGCAATACTACTGACAAAAGAACCAAAAGCGTGATAATCCCCAGTCGCTTCAATTGCAATCGGCTGTTCAATAAAGAACTCTTGTTTAATTTCAGGCTCTAGACGAATATTTTTAAACTTCAGGCCTGAATTCACACCGCTCAGGTTAATATCTTCAACCAGACCCGGAATCTCAGTTTCTTTCGGTAACTGTTCTAACTGCTGGTTAAAACGGGCTTCCATTTCCTGAAGCTGGATTTGATATTGTTGTAAGTTGCGTAATTTGGATTCTTTTTCACGGAATTCATTCAGCAGGTTTTGTTCCTGGGTACTGGCTTGTGAAATCGATTCAATCGTGCTTCTGATCATAACGAAGTAAATCACCGCAAATGCCAGCGCAGCAATAAAAATCCAGCAAGTAATTTTGACCGATAAAGGCCAGCTACCATAGTTATTTGGATCTAATGTATTGAATTGCTGAAAAAACTTTTCAACAGTCATTTTGTTTTTGGGTACAGCGACGACATCCTGGCTGAACTCATCGAATTCTTCATTACTCATGATGATGCCCCCGTAGTTGTAGCGACTGCTTGTTGTTCTTCGTTAAGTACTGGCTGAGCGATCTGATCCAGATCTACCGTCACGGTAAAACTACCGTAGGACTCTTCCACACGTGGAATAATAGAGCTCGGTGCCTTTTCTTTTGCTTCTTCAGCCACCAGGAAAGCGTTCATAAAGGCATTTCGATACCAAGATGAAGCCTCCAGATTACGGAGCAGTTCTGCTACTGTATTTGGACTCTCAGCCCGACCTTCAATGGTAAACTTATCGCCGATACGCTGGAATTTGGTGATATACATATTGCTTGGAGTCACCCGTACAATTTCATCAATCAAATGTACCGCAATCGGACGCTGAGTTTGTAGACCCTGAATCAGTTTCATCCGTTCAACAATCGCATTACGCTGCTCTTGCAAACCTTCAAGCGCCTTTAACTGCACATCCAGATTCTGGTTGGTACTTTGAATCAGCTGATTGGCCTGCTCCTGATCCTGAAGTTTGTGATCATAATAAAACCAGGTTGAACCTGCTGCCGCTAATCCCAAGAAAAGCGCCCCCACGCAGATTGCCACAAATTCATTATTTCTTTTAATTCTTAGCTCATCACGCCAAGGAAGTAAGTTAATTCTTGCCATTAATCAAAACTCCTTAATGCCAAACCGCATGCAACCATGAGTGATGACGCGTCATTTTCGATTTTTTTAATATCAATTTGAGGAGAAAAGCCCATTTGTAAAAATGGATTCGCGATCGTGACACGGTAACCGAGTTTTTGTTGTAATAATTTTGCCAGACCTGGAATATTGGCATTCCCGCCGGCCAGTAAAATATGGTCAATCTCATTAAACTGAGAAGATGAAAAGAAGAATTGTAATGAACGCGCTGCCTGTTGTACCACGGCATCCAGAAATGGTTCTAGCACTTCAATATCATAATCATCCGGCAAGGCACGGGTTTTTTTAGCACGTCCAGCTTCCTCAAAGGACAATCCATAACGATTCTGAATTTCCTGAGTCAATTGCTTGCCGCCAAACACCTGCTCACGGGTATAAATAATCTTGTTGTTCTGCATCACCGACAAGGTCGTCATACTATGACCGATGTCTAAAATACCAACCGTATTGACCCCCATCGGCAAAGTGTCCGAAAATACCTTAAAGGCATTTTCCAGCGCAAAACTTTCTACATCTGCAATCTTAGGCGTTAGACTGCTAATCTCTAAAACTTCAGAACGTGCTTCGACATTTTCGATCCGTGTCGCGACCAGCAGCACATTGACCCGGTTCGGATTGGAAAGGCGGTCTGGCAGAACTTCAAAGTCCAGACTCGCTTCATCGAGTGGAAAAGGAATATATTGTTCCGCATCTTCACGAATCTGAACTTCACGTTCATCATCCGACATGTCTGCATCCATCTCAATGATTTTGGTGATGACCATTGAAGTTGGAATCGCAAAAGCGGCCTGATTCGACTGGGTATTACCCAAATTAATTGCACGCCCAAGAGCATCAGCGACAGCTTCTGGGTTTAAGATGTTTTTTTCAACAACACTGTTTTCCGATAATGGGATCAAAGCATAGCTCTCTACCCAGTAACGGCCACTTTTTACAGAAAGTTCTAAAACCTTAACAGAAGTCGAACTAATATCGACTCCTATTAACCCCTTATTTGGTTTACGATATAACCTGCGCACAATATACTTCCTATTATTTTTTTGTCCCCAATTCAATCTAACTTACCAATTGGTCCAGTCTATAATTTTATATAGATACAATAACTCATCTAACAATATGGATATCGACAGGATATACTGACCGGTAATTAGTTCGCCATTAGCTCTTATTAAAACTTACTTGTTATGAAAAAGCTATCTTGTTCAGGCCTTGTTCATCCATTTTTTTTGATCATTATCATTATACTGATCTCAATTCCGATGGGTTTCTATGGCATGTATCTCTATATTGCCCCATCTTTGCCTGAAATGTCTACGCTTAAAAAGGCACCTTTATTAAAGCCTTTACAAGTTTTTAGTTCAGATAATGACTTAATTGCTGAATATGGAGGCAAGCTTTCTGTTCCCGTGAAATATGAACAAATTCCACCCGAATTTATTCATGCTTTCCTCGCCGCTGAAGATTCCAGCTTTTTTGAGCATAGCGGAATCAGCTTTAAAAGCTTGGGACGCGCACTCAGTGAGACGGTGACTGGCTCGGATGTACAGACCGGCGGTTCGACCATTACCATGCAAGTGGCAAAAAACTATTACCTTAGTCCTGAACGGACGCTGAAGCGCAAACTGACGGAAATTTTTCTGGCCCGTAAAATTGAGCAAAACTTAACTAAAGAAGAAATTCTGACCTTGTATGTCAATAAAATTTTCCTGGGGAAAAATGCTTACGGCATCGCAGCAGCAGCTAAAATTTACTATAATAAGAGTTTAGAAGAGCTTTCAATTGCACAAATGGCCATGATCTCTGGCCTGCCTAAAGCACCTTCTCGATATAATCCGGTCGCCAATCCCAAGCGCGCCCTGGAACGTCGTAACTGGATTCTGGGCCGTATGCTGCAACTGGGCTATTTAAATCAGAGCCAGTATCAGCAAGCCATTGCTGAACCGGTAAATTTAGATATGCCTGATCGGAGTACCCGTAATAAATTCCCGTATGTCGGCGAAATGGTACGTTCTGAACTGGTACAAAACTTTGGTGAACAGGCGGTAGATTCTGGTTATAAAGTCTATACCACCATCCATAGTGAACGTCAGGCCTATGCGGAGCAAGCCGTACAGGAAGGTTTAGAAGCCTATGACCGTCGACATGGCTGGCGTGGTGCTGAAGCACATGATCAACCCCTCGATAAGTTCCGTGCCTATGCCAACACCTATCCTGCGCAAGTAACTCAGGTGAGTAATTCCAGTTTTGAAGCACTCATGCAGGACGGAAGCAGCGTGACCGTGCCCTGGTCAGGTATGTCCTGGGCGCGTCGCTTTCGTAACGTCAACAGTGTAGGTGGTGCACCGAGCAAAGCGTCCGAGATTGTCAAAGTCAAAGATATTGTTCGTTTAAGACCCAATGAAAATAAAACCTCGTGGTCATTGGTGCAGATCCCCAATGTGCAAGGACAATTGATTGCCATCAACCCAAATAATGGTGCGATTGAAGCCATTGTCGGGGGATATAACTTTTATCAGTCGAAATTTAACCGTGCAACCCAAGGCTGGCGTCAACCCGGTTCTACCATTAAACCTTTTGTTTATGCCCTGGCTTTAGAACGTGGCATGACGCCACATACCATGGTCAATGATGCACCCATTACCATTGGCAAATGGACGCCACGTAACTCGGATGGCCGTTATCTGGGCATGATCCCGCTACGTCGTGCACTTTATCTGTCACGTAATACAGTCTCAGTACGCTTATTACAGGCCGTTGGGATTGAACGTACACGTCAGTTATTTATGGATTTTGGTTTACAAGACAGTCAGATTCCACGTAACTATACCATTGCCTTAGGCACCCCGCAGGTCCTACCGATTCAGATGGCGACTGGCTATGCCACCTTTGCCAATGGCGGTTACCGAATTCAGCCGCACTTTATTACCCGTATTGAAGATGCCTATGGCAATACCATCTTTGAAGCCAAGCCTGAATATGCCTGCATTTCATGTATTAATGAAAAAGAAGAAACAGTTCAAGCCACTGATCCTATTACCGCAGATGACGAAGCAATTGCAATCAATAATACAACTTTAGAGCAAAAACAGGCCGCACCTAAAGTCTCTGCCGAAGACAGTAATTATCGTCAGGCACAGCGTATTTTAAAATCCAGTTCTGCCTATGACATGGCCAACATTTTGCGTGATGTGATTCAACATGGTACCGGTCGTGCTGCATTAAGAATTGGTCGTAGTGATATCGGCGGGAAGACCGGTACCACTAATGATGCCAAAGACGCCTGGTTTGCTGGCTTCAATGGCAAGCTGGTCACTGTCACCTGGGTAGGCTTTGATCAGCCCACCACCTTAGGACGCCGTGAATATGGTGGTGTGGCAGCTCTACCGATCTGGACCGATTTTATGGGCAAGGCATTAAAAGGTCAGCCAGAAGCCTGGGTACGTTTAGACCGCAATGCCAAGGCACCAGTAAATCGTAATAAGGGGGTTCAGGCTGATGAAGCACAGAATGATCCATCTTCTCCACCTCTGGCGACAGCGCTTTACCGTCCTGCACCTGTGGTCGTCCCGAAACGCACAGAAACTGACTTTGAAGATTTGCCAGATCAACCGATTCGTTTACCAGATAATGAAAGTTCTGCACCACAAGAACAGCCTCTTCAGCCGAACCGGGTAGATTCTCTGGAAAATCTGATTGAAGAAGTCCAGTAATCTGACTGATATAAAAAAGCCCTCAGTTGAGTAATGCCAGTCAGTTAAGAAATTGACTGGCATTTTCTTGGGTATTTCTGCGGTTTTCCTTTCACAACTCGTGGGCAACTTCTAACCCTTCTCTCAGGCAAAACATACCTCCTCGATTTCTCCAGTAAACTTTCTAGATGTTTAGGTAAATTCCCTGCGGAGTCTAAA
>NZ_KB850140.1:192285-341720 GCF_000369685.1 Acinetobacter sp. CIP 102136 | reverse complement strand
GCAATATGAAAGCTGATTCTCAAAGGACTGACTTTTGCACGTTGAGCCATATGTTTCATTTGTCTTCTTAGAATATTATAGGCAATGAAGACCCCCCATAATTCTTGATAAATTAAATCAGGTTGCTTGCTCCTCAAATGCTTACCTTCCTGTAAATCACTTTTGATTTCTCGGTAACACATTTCTATTTCCCAGCGCTGGGCATAAAGCTTCGCCAAGCCTATCAGTGGATATGCCTTTGAATCCATTAATGAAGTGATATAACGTCTAATTTTCCCTGCCTGCTCAACTTCAATCAAACGCGCTTCCCAATATTCTCCTAATGATGGATTTAGCTTCCTGGCTCTAGCTGAAAGAGGCATTTTGATTTGAAAGTCATGCGGGGAATTACGTTTAATGATCTCATAGCGTAAATTATCTTTTGCTCTCATTAACCAATGACTGGCTTCTACTCGTGTTTGCCAGTCAATCAAGAAATCAGCAGAGAAATAGGCTCGATCAAACAAGGTAATACTATGCGATGGAGGACATAATCGATTTGCCAGTGTAAGTTCACCCTGATCCATGCTACCTATTTGGGCATCAATGATTTCATGGGTGCTGGTATTTACCAGGCAGGTTGCTCTCACTTGTGGATAAGGGGCTGCAGCGGTTTTACCCTTAGATGAGCCAAAGTGTTCAAAATTCTCGTCTGTATAAGGCATAGACCAAACCACCCCGTCAACAGCACATACACTAAGGCCATGAAAGTTTGAGTATTGCTGTTGGGATTCTTCAAACCAGGCTTGGCTGAGTAGAGAAAACAAGGTATTCAAGGGCTCTCGTCCTAAACGTTGTCGTGCTTGCACTGCTGCACTGGGGACACAATATTCTGTTGTACCAAACACAAGTTTTAGTTGCTCTACGACATACCCGATCGGTTGATCTCGAAATAGGGCAAGCCCAATTACCAGCCATACCACATGTTCGGCAGGTAATTTTCTTCTCCTGATAGAAGCCTTACCTGTTTGATGTAGGCTTTCTTTAATCCAGTTTAAATCAATGAGTTCACTGAAATGGCTGAGTGAAGGCAAAGAATGTTGAAGGGTGCAATCTAAATTTTCAGATAAAGTCATAAAAAAAATGAGCGTATTGGCATACACTCATTTTTACTACATTTTTCTAATGTCTGCTTAACTGACTGGCATTACTCAGTTGAGGGCTTTTTTATATGCATTTTTTATTTTTTCTGGAACAGGTAAATCTGATATTGAGCCAGCAATTCAAACTGATCCTGCTGTTCAAGTGCTAAACGACGTTCAGGCTTGGCCTTATAAGCATATGGCGTCATCGCAATCAGGTTTTTTAAATCTGCCTGTGGCAAAACTATCGGTGCATCAATCACCTGCTCACTAACCAAATTAAATTCATCTTGTAACTGCTCAACAAACTTTTCCGGCTCGTGTGGTTTCACTTCTTCAAATAAAGCCTCACGCATGGCATATAAATGTTGTGGTGCCGGCGTCACCACCATCAAATAAGACTTTGGCTTTAAAACCCGCAGAATTTCCTGTTTGGGAATCGGACTGAATAAACTGGTACAGAGATCAATCGACTCATCTAATACTGGTAAAGTCGCTCCAGTTCCTACGACCCAAGTCACCTCTTTATTCAGCTTGGCTGCGACCTGAACCGCATTCTTGGCAATATCGACCCCAACGCATTGCAGCACTTCGGCCTGCATGGCATTGGTGTAATAGCCTTCGCCACAACCAATATCTAAAAGATTCTCAATCCGCAACTCGCGAATCTTTTCCACGACAGCCTGTTGCAAAGGCGCATAATAACCTGCGCTGAGAAATGCACGACGTGCCTGCACAGACTCAGGCGTATCTCCCGGGTTTTTGCTGTGCTTATGCTGAACCACATGCAGGTTCACATAGCCCTGTTTGGCGACATCGTAACTATGATGATTCTCACATCGCCATGTTCTTTCATTTAAGCTCAACTGCTGGCGACAGACTGGGCACATGAGTAAATTCATCATTTTCTCCAAAATAAAAAAGCCGGCATGCGCCGACTTTTTCCAATGCATTTCTTAGCGCAATTTTAAGGTCATTAGACCCAAAACTACCAGCATAATCGTAATAATCCAGAAACGGATCACCACCTGGGTTTCACGCCAGCCTTTCTTTTCATAATGATGATGTAGCGGCGCCATCAGGAATACACGCTTATTGCGCATTCTTAATGAACCAATCTGCAGGAAGACTGAAACCGCTTCCACCACAAAGACACCGGCCATAATCGCAAATACGATTTCCTGACGAACCATGACGGCAATCGTACCCAGCATCGCACCAAGAGATAAAGCACCGACATCACCCATAAATACTTGAGCCGGATGGGCATTATACCAAAGGAAAGCCAGACCTGCTCCGATCATGGCAGCACAGACCACCACCAGTTCAGACGAATATTTCACATAAGGAATATGCAGATAATTGGCAAAGCGCACATCACCGGCCAGATAGGCAAATACGCCCAGACCCGTAGCAACCAGCACGATTGGCATAATCGCCAGACCATCCAGACCATCAGTCAAGTTCACGGCATTGGATGCGCCATTAATCACGAAGTAAGTGAAAATAATGAAGCCAATACCCAACGGGATCATCGACAATGGAATGCTTAGGTCTTTAAAGAATGGAATCAGCAGATCCAGCATATTCGCGGTATGCACCGGATTGGTCTGTTGCTGTGCAATGACATACAAAGCAATACCAGCACCCAAAGAACCAACTGAAGTCCAGAAGAATTTTTTCTTCGCAGGCAAACCCGCATTGTCTTTATAACGGATTTTAATCCAGTCATCGGCCCAGCCAACGGCACCGAAAATCACCATCACACCCAGCACAATCCAGACATAAGGATTGGAAAGATCTGCCCAGAGTAGAGTTGAGATACCAATCGAAAGCAGGATCAGCACCCCGCCCATGGTCGGCGTGCCCATTTTCTTAGCATGGTTTTCAGGGGCATACGAGCTGACTGCCTGACCATATTTCAGCGCCTGAAGCTTGCGAATCATTACAGGACCGAGCACCAGACCGATGGTCAATGCCGTCAAGACACTGAGCAAAGCACGTAAAGTTAAATAACGAACCACCTGAAACGTGCTGTCAAAGCCCGCCAAATGTTCAAAGAGCCATAACAGCATTTAGAGTTTCTCCATCAATGCAGCCATCAATGTTTCCATATGGGTAAAACGCGACCCTTTAAACAGGAATGACATCGGCTGAGGTTGATGTGTTTCAATCAAACGAATTAAAAACGGTAATGCCTGCTCCTGATTCAGGAAAGCCTGCATTTTTTTACCATATTGTGTACTACGAGCACCTTCTTGTGCGGCAGGCGCAAATTCACCTACAGCCACCACAAAATTAATGCCTTTCACCGAGACCAGATCCCGACCGAGCTTGTAATGCTCGATTGCGGCAGATGAACCGAGTTCACCAATATCGCCGGTGACCATCACCCGGATGCCCTGCTGCTGCGCCAGAACTTCAGCCGCTGCACGCATCGAACCCGGATTGGCATTGTAGGTGTCGTCAATAAATAAATAGTCTTTGTACGGAATAAAGTTCAGACGACCTTTCGCACCCACGGCCTGTTCCAGACCGGCCACGATATCATCCAGACCAATACCGATCGCCAGGGCAAAAGCTGCTGCTGCGGTCGCATTTTCAACATTATGCTCACCGGCAAACGGCAACTGAACTGTTTTGGAGCCTTGTGCTGTATTCAGGGTAAAGCTTGAAGATTGAGCATCAAGGACTACATCGCTGGCATAGACTTCACCACCAGCACCAAAACTTAAGCTTTTTTCAGTTCTTACTGCGGCACGAATGACTTCAGCAAAATCATCTGCAGCAGGAATAATTGAGGTTTCAGAGATATGCGCATAAATCTCGGATTTCGCGCGGCAAATCCCGTCACGACCGCCAAATTCACCTAAATGCGCAGTCCCGATATTAATGATCCCCGCCACATGCGGCTGCACCATTTTTGAAGTGTAATCAATTTCACCCTGATGACTTGCACCGAGCTCCATGACTGCATATTGATGTTCAGGACGTAGCTCCAGCAACATTACCGGCACACCAAGGTCATTATTCAAATTACCACGTGTCACCAAGGTCGGTGCCAGACGCGACAGAATGCTTCCCAGCATTTCTTTAGTCGTGGTCTTGCCACTACTGCCGGTCAAGGCAATGACTTTGAGTTGAGGATTCTGCTGACGGCGATAAGCACCTAACTGTCCAAGTGCCAGACGGGTATCTTCTACCACCAACTGGCAAATATCAGCATCCACCGGACGGCTGACAATGGCAATTTCACAACCTTGAGCCGCCACTTGCGCAATAAAGTCATGCGCGTCAAAACGCTCGCCTTTCAGCGCCAGAAAAGCATCACCTGCTTCTGCATCACGTGAATCAGTCAAAATCCGCTTGATCTGACCTGCAGGCTTTTTATCATTCAACCAGTAGCCTTGAGTAGCCTGCTGTAATTGTTCTATGCTCCACGGCTCCAGCGCCGCAGTACTTGTTGTTGAGGTATGCATATCTGAATCCTAATGCGCTGAATAGGCTGAATCTGTGTTGCAATGCTGAGCATCAATCGCAGCTTGCACTTCGATCACGTCATCAAACCAGTGACGTACGCCATCAATTTCCTGATAATTTTCGTGCCCTTTTCCTGCAATCACCACAATATCACCCGCCTGTGCGTGTTTAACCGCAAACTTGATCGCTTCACGACGGTCATGAATTTCATGATAGGTTTTGCCGGAAAAATCGATGCCATTTTTCATATCAGCAAAAATTTGTGCCGGATCTTCGGTCCGTGGATTATCAGAAGTGAGTACTGCGATATCTGAACCGTCTAAAGCAGCCTGAGTCATCAGTGGACGTTTACCACGGTCACGATCACCGCCACAGCCGAAAACAGTCCAGAGATTTTGTGAAACATGACGTTTCAAGGTCACCAAAACCTGGGTCAAAGCATCCGGGGTATGCGCATAATCCACCACAAACAGGCGCTCACCATCACGTAGCACCTGCATGCGACCTGGCGCACCTTTAAGCTGTGGTACAGTTGCAATCAAATTGTTCAGGTCAAAACCAGCCTGCTCCGCCATGATCAGACTGGCGACCAGATTTTCAATATTGAAATGACCCAGTAATGGACTGTTAACCACATATTCAGCAGAAGCAGTTTCTAGTTTAAAGTTCGCACCTGAAATGCTGTACTGAATATCCTGAACCTGATAATCCGCTTTTTGCTTGGTGGAATAAGTCAAAATTTTAGGCTGTGCCGGATTATTTTTCGCAGCATCCAGCATGATCTGTGCATGCTCATCATCGATATTGATGACAGCGACTTTTAAAGATTCAAACCGGAATAAATCCGATTTCGCTTCCGCATAAGCTTGCAGCGTTCCGTGATAATCCAGATGATCACGACTCAAATTGCTGTAACCCGCAATCTCGATATCACAACCATTCAAGCGACCTTGTTCCAGACCATGTGAGCTGGCTTCAATCGAGGCAAATTCCGCACCAGCCCGCGCATAGCCATGCAAGGCATTTTGCAGTTGCAAGGCATCCAGAGTGGTGTGCGAAGATGCTTCCAGATTTGGTAAAATCCCGTTACCTGTGGTACCCATCACTGCACAGGCTTTACCTTGCAGCATGATGAATTCAGCCACCAAGCGAGAAATCGTGGTTTTACCATTGGTGCCGGTAACTGCCAGAATTCGAGCAGCTTGAACAGGTTGAGTCGCTTGCAAATACTGCTTTTGCCATTGTCCCATCAGATGACGTACATCTGCTACCACCAAATTTGGAGATACATCCAGTTCAGTTTCTGAAATCACAGCCAATGCACCCTGATCCAAAGCTTTCTGGGCAAATTGAGCAGTTTTTTCCGGTTGTGACAGACTGGTCAGGGCAATAAAAATTTGTCCCAGTTTAACTTTACGACTATCCAGCTCGAAGCCCTGAAAGGATTGCTTCATCCAGTCAGCGACATCGTGAGGGGTGTAGAGATCTTGAAATGTAATAGACATTGATCACCTATTTACTGGACTTTGGGAGGTTCTAAAGGTTTGTCCAGAGGGACATTCAGCAGACGCAAGGATTCCTGCATCACACGGGCAAAGACCGGTGCAGATACCGTACCGCCATAGTAGGTGCCTTGTGGATTTTCTACCACCACCACCATGGCGATCCGTGGATCACTGACTGGTGCCACGCCGGCAAATAATGCACGGTATTCATTGGTCGAATAACCTTTACGGTCGGCACGCAATTTATGTGCAGTACCGGTTTTACCGGCTACGCGATAACCTGGGATGGTAGCGCGAGTCGCCGTACCACCTGGCAAGGTTGCAGTTTCCATCATCAGCAAGACCTGATCGGCAATCTTGGCATCAATCATCTGCTCACCCTGTGGCTGTTCTTCCAGCTTGTACAGGCTTAACGGTATTTTCACGCCTTTATTGGCCAGCATGGCATAGGCATCGGCCAGCTGTAGCACCGTTGCGTTCAGACCATAACCATAGGACATAGTCGCGACTTCAGATACATTCCATTTGCTCGGCGGCAGGATCAGACCAGCACTTTCACCTGGAAATTTCACCGCTGAACGCTGCCCAAAACCCAGACGTTTATAGAAGGTTGGTAAGGTTTCATACGGCAACGATAAGGCCAGTTTTGCCACACCAACGTTAGAGGATTTCTGGATAATGCCACCCAAGGTCAACTGACCATAGTTATGCGTATCACGAATGGTATGATTACCGACCCGCATACTGCCCGGTGTGGTATTCACCACTGAATTCGCCGTATATTTACCACTTTCCAAGGCCATCGCGACTGTCAGCGGCTTCATGGTCGAACCCGGCTCGAAAGAATCGACTGCACCGCGGTTACGCATGGCATCCTTGTTGAGCAGGCTGTTTTTATCATTCGGGTTATAGGATGGCCATGAGGACAGCGCCAGAATTTCCCCAGTTTTCACATCGACTGCAATCGCAGTGGCTGAACGGGCATTATTGGCCACACCCGCAGCCGTCAGCTCACGGTACATAATATATTGCAGACGTGAGTCAATACTCAGGGTAATATTTTCGCCCGGCTCAACTTCTTTAATCACTTCAGGTTCTTTGACCCGGTTGCCTTTTTTATCGCGAATGATCTGCTGCTCGCCATCCTTTCCGGAAAGACGGCTATTCAGCTGCATTTCCAGACCTTCAATGCCGCTGCCTTCGCTATTGGTCAAGCCAATAATCTGAGAGTTTGGCTGCGGCTGCGGATAATAACGTTTATAGTTTTTCTCGGTATATACGCCCTGAAAATTACGTTTTATGATCAGTTCGGCCTGTTGTGGCGGAACTTCTTTTTTCAGGATCAGATAACGTGAACGCGGACGTTCTTCCATTTTTTTGCGCAGTTCTGCCCGATCCATACCGACTGCATCAGCCAGCTCATCCAGATTCAGGTTTTTATCGGGTAACTGACGTTTGAGCTTGCGGCTATTCGGTTCTTTTTCCAGCGCCAGCATGGTCTCGTCATAGAGTTTTTTATTGTCAAAATAATCACGTGGATCAATCACAATTTTCATGATCGGAGTACTGATCGCCAATGGAATGCCATTACGATCATAAATCACGCCACGCATCGCCTTGATGGTATTGGTTCTTAAAATATTGGCATTGGCTTTATTTTGCAAAAAATCTTTATTAATAATCTGTACATAGAAAGCACGGCAAATCAGTGTCACAAAACACAGCAGCACCACCGCCCACATGATGTAAAAACGATTGATATAAACATTTGAGGCATTTTTGTCGGTGACCGATTGTTTTTTACGTACCGGTTGCTTCTTTCTCTTGTCTACCATGTCGGAACGCTAGCCTTATTTTTTCTCATCTGAAGTTTGTGGTAAGGAAATCACGACACTTTGTGAAACCGGAGGTGAATACATACGCAGCTGTGTCACTGCACGCGTACCGATCTGTGCCGTCGCGCCGAAAGTTTGCTGCTCAATCAGCAAACGCCCCCACTCTGCATTCAGGTCATCCCTTTCACGCAGATAGGTACTCAGCTTTCTGTTATCCTGACGGTATTCAAATACCTGAAATACCACAAATACTGCACTGGTGAAGACCATCAATATCAGCATGAGATAGATTGTAACTTTTTTCAGCCACAATTTTTCTGTTTTTTTATCAACCACTTCCGTTTTCATGATCTGCCTATTAAGCTAAACGTTCTGCTACCCGGAGCCATGCGCTACGTGAACGAGGATTGGCTTTGACCTCCTCATCACTGGCTTTAACACGAGAAACTTTCTTTAAACGTCGCGTATCTTTCTGTTGTTGTGGCATTCCCCAGCCTGAATCCTCTTCAAGCGTTGACTCTTTTTGAATAAATTGTTTAATCAAACGGTCTTCCAGTGAATGGAAGCTAATCACCGCCAAACGTGCTTCAGGTTTCAAGATTTCAACGGCCTGAGGCAAGAAGATTTCAATATCTTCTAATTCCTTATTAATAGCAATACGAATCGCCTGGAAAGTACGGGTCGCAGCATGCTTATTTTTTTCCCATTTCGGGTGGGCTACTTTTACAATCTCAGCCAGCTTTGCCGTGGTATCAATATATCCAGCAGCTTTAATCGCTTTGGCAATACGGCGACTATAACGCTCTTCACCATATTTAAAAATGATATTCGCCAGCGCTTCTTCTTCAATCTGGGTCAGCCATTCTGCTGCGGTTGGACCTTGCGAGTTATCCATGCGCATATCCAGCGGGCCATCTTTCATAAAACTGAAACCACGTTCAGCCTGATCCAGCTGCGGTGAAGAAACACCAAGATCCGCCATCACCCCATCGACGTGTTCAATGCCCAGTTCAGCCAAGGCATCTTTCAGATCAGCAAAGCTAGCATGAATAATTTTAAAACGTGAATCTTCTTGTTCGAGTTCAGCCGCTACAGCCAGTGCTTGCGGATCTTTATCAAAGGCATAGACGCGTGCATTTTCATCTAATTTGGACAGTAATAAACGCGTATGCCCACCACGGCCAAAGGTACCATCCACATAAGTTCCCGTATTGCGACCCGCCAACAAGGCATCAATCGTTTCGTGAAGTAATACAGAAATATGTGACATAAAAACTCAATCAATAGGGGGAAAAATTTAACTGCACATTATCACCCTGTTTAGGCAAAGCTCCAAACGACTTTTTGTAGATAAATATTACTTTCCATAGAGAAAACCGTTTTAGCATTTTTCTAATACAACAAAGCCTCCAGTTTTGGAGGCTTTTTTCAATCCAGATGACTTGGCAGATCAATTAACGTTTGCTGTTATATATCTGGTCGAAAATTGCACCATTCACAAAATGGGTTTTCTGTGCATTGGCCCAACCACCAAAGACTTCATCAATGGTAAAGGTTTTAATTTTCGGGAACTGTGCCGAATATTTAGCTAATACTTTTTCATTACGTGGACGATAGAAATGCTTAGCCGCCATTTCCTGACCCAACGGTGAATACAGGTAATTGATATAACCTGTTGCTAACCATTTATTGCCATTTTTCTCCACGGTACGATCCACAATCGCCACTGACGGTTCAGTCAAAATCGTAATCGATGGATAAACGATATCAAACTTGTTTTTACCCAAGGTTTTTTGCGTGACCAAGGCTTCATTTTCCCAAGTCAGCAATACATCGCCAATCCCACGCTCGGCAAAGGTGGTCATTGAAGCACGTGCAGCAGAATCCATCACTTTCACATTCTTATAAAGCTTGCCGACAAATTCCTGTGCTTTGGCTTTATTACCACCTGGCTGTTTCTCGGCATAACCCCATGCAGACAGATACACCCAACGCGGCAAACCACCCGTTTTCGGGTTCGGCGTAATAATTTGCACGCCTGGTTTAGTTAAGTCATTCCAGTCCTTGATGCCTTTCGGATTGCCTTTACGTACCATGAATACGATCGTCGAGGTATAAGGTGCCGAGTTGTGTGGGAATTCCTTTTGCCAGCCCGGCTGAATCTGACCAGATTTCACAATTTCTTCGATGTCATTGGCCAGCGCCAAAGTCACCACATCACCTTTCAAGCCATCGACCACAGAGCGCGCCTGTTTGCCCGAACCGCCATGTGACTGCTTAAAATTCACATCCAGACCGGTGCGGCTTTTCCAGTAAGCGCCGAATGATTTGTTAAATTCATCATAGAACTCACGCGTGGCATCATAGGATACATTCAGAAACTGACGGTCTGCTGCTTGTGAAGCAGTCGCGGTCATGCCTAAACCAGTCGCCAACAAGGCAGCACTAAATAACGATTTTAATTGAGTTTTCATGGCAGCACAGAGTTTATCTTCATTAGATATAACTATATGAAATAAAATCATTTATCGCAATTCATCCTACAACATCACAACACGATAAAATGAAAGGTTTTTCTGCATTAATATTATGTTTTTAAAAGAAAAATACTATTTATTATTCTACTTATCTCTAATATATAGAATTTTATGCATTAGATATAAAGAAAATGGATAACACTTTAGCCATTTTCTTTATTGTATTTAGACTAACGCTCACTTATCTTTTTTCATTGTAAATCTGGTCATAAATCGCCCCATTCACAAAATGTGTTTTTTGCGCTTTGGCCCAACCACCAAAGACTTTATCAATGGTAAAGGTCTGGATTTTCGGAAACTGGGCTGAATATTTGGCAGCCACTTTGGCGTCCCGCGGACGGAAGAAATATTTCGCAGCAAGCTCCTGCCCTTTTGGTGAATATAAATAGTTTAAATAGCCTTTTGCCAGATGGGTAAGTTGACAAAAATAACTAATGATGCGAAAAGGTTTTTTTAGTTAACAGATGTTCACACATGCCTAGAATTGTTTCTGTACCACTTAGTTTAGAACAGCGAGAACGACTCATTTTTCTGGTCAAGCATGCAAAACATTGGCGTGAAAGGCAACGTGCCCAAACTATTCTCTGGCTTTCCGAAGGTAAAAGCGTTGCGGAAGTTGCCACTCTACAAGAACGTATCCCAGAAACCATAAGGCTACAACGCCGACGTTGGGAATTGTATGAGTTTGAATCGATTAAAGAAGGTCATCGCTCAGGTCGACCCAATACATTGATCTCAGACTATCAGGCGAAAATCCTAGATTGGGTCAATACAAGTCCACTCAATGCAGAACAAATCCGAGTCAAACTACATGAAGAATACGAAGTGTCCGTGTCTGTTGAAACCATTCGTAAGTTTTTACGGGATTCAGGTATGGTCTTCAAGCGTACCCGTCATAGCTTGAAAAAAAAGAGATCCGATTGCATTTGAACAAGCAACACAGCAGATTGAAGAATTACGAGAGCAAGCGGCACGTGGTGAAATTATATTAGGTTATGTTGATGAAACAGGATTTTCATCTACACCTGATAACCGCTATGCGTGGACAAAGATAGGTGATGTTCATGCGGTTGATGCAATAAGATTAAAACGAGTTAATGTCATGGGGTGTTTGCTTTCAACGGGGAAACTGGTGACTAGTTGTTTACAAGAGTCAGTGACAAGCACTTGGTTTTATGCCTATTTAACTGGAATAGCTCAACAAGTAAAACAGACATATAACCTTCCATTGGTTCTTATTGTTGATAATGCCTCGATTCATAGAAGTAAAAAGATGGCTGATTACAGAGAGCTACTTAAAACTAACTTTTCGACGAATCTGTATTTTATTCCAGCTTATAGCCCTGAGTTAAATCGAATCGAGATGGTATGGAAGCAGATGAAATATTATTGGCGAGATTTTCAAGTCATGACAGCTGACAAAATAGAGCAATGGGTGGAGAAAGTATCAAACCAATTCGGAAAAGAATACATGTTTACTTTTTAATGACAACTTAGTGCCATTTTTATTCACGTTCTTATCGACAATCGCTACCGATGGTTCGGCCAGAATTGAAATCGATGGATAGACAATATCGTACTTGTCTTTACCCAGACCTTGCGTCGCCAGCAAGGCTTCATTTTCCCAGGATAAAAGCACATCACCAATGCCGCGCTCGGCAAACGTCGTCAGTGAACCACGGGCACCGGAATCTAAAACTTTGACATTTTGATAAAGTTTTTTCACCAACTCTTTGGCTTTCGCATCATTACCGCCTGGCTGTTTCAGTGCATAACCCCAAGCAGAAAGATAGATCCAACGTGGCGCGCCACCAGTTTTCGGGTTTGGGGTAATAATGTCCACACCCGCTTTGGTCAGATCATTCCAGTCTTTGATTTGCTTTGGATTGCCTTTACGCACCAAGAATACAATCGTAGACGTATAGGGTGCCGAATTACTCGGAAACTCTTTTTGCCAACCTTTCTCGATTAAACCGGCATTGACGATTTCTTCGATATCATTGGCTAAGGCCAGGGTCACGACATCGGCCTGCAAACCATCGACCACTGAACGCGCTTGCTTGCCTGAACCACCATGCGACTGTTTAAAATTAACCGTCTGTCCGGTTTTCTGCTTCCAGAACTTGCCAAATTCTTCGTTATATTCCTGATAAAATTCACGGGTCGGATCATAAGAGACATTCAGGAAATCTTTGGCGACGGAATTCTGTACAGCTGTTC
This sequence comes from Acinetobacter sp. CIP 102136, assembly GCF_000369685.1. GTDB lineage: Bacteria > Pseudomonadota > Gammaproteobacteria > Pseudomonadales > Moraxellaceae > Acinetobacter > Acinetobacter fasciculus. The sequence continues at coordinate 329,022 of NZ_KB850140.1, read as the reverse complement.
CAACTAAAATTGTCAAGATTGCGGATGCTATTATTTTTTTCATCTTATGTAACTCTTTGTTTATATGAGCTGCACTATACAAATCAAAAATAAGCATAACAATCATTCATTTATAACAATATCTACAATCTATTTCTGATTTTGAGATATCTTCTAACAATTAAATCCGGATACATATTCTGCTAGAAAAGTAATCTTCTGTTACAATATAAGACAGTTCTTCACGTTCTCTTCACAGTTGTCTGTTAAAAATAGGCCACCAAAACAGGAAATTACGATTTTTGGTAATTTTCCACAGAGTTATATTATTTCTTTTGTAAAAAATGTGACTTGGTTCTACTTCTTTATGATCAACTGTGATTAAATTGTAGGCAGAGTATTAAAAAAACATTTTTAACAAAATAAAACCAACCCGAAGTAAGGAGGAAGTTTGGATATGAAATTTACATTATTCACAGCCAGCATCCTAAGCCTGATTATGTTGTTCTCGATTCAACTCGGTCATGCCGTCGTTGTGAAGACAGATTTGCCGAAGCCTACAGTAAGCACTGTTGAAAGCAAGACTTCGCCGATTGAAAAAGCGATTCAGCAACAAAAAACTGAAAAAACACTTCAAACAGAAGATAATCTCAAAGTCTTGACTGCATTTAAAGTCGCACCTTCGCAAAATTTCTTTGCAGAACAGAATTACCGCTTCACCCGCTTTGTCCAAAGTATTTTTTCGAGCGCTCATTCTTAATCAGCCTCAACAGCGCTGAATATTCCCGGATTTAAAAGCCACATCATTCAATGTTGAATAAAGCATTAAGTGATGTGGCTTTTTCGCTATAATAGCTGCAATTTTATATCTAAGATTAGATCCGGCTATGACTGTTCGTACTCGTATTGCACCTTCTCCTACTGGTTTTCCGCATGTAGGTACTGCCTATATCGCCTTGTTTAACTTATGTTTTGCTAAACAGCATGGCGGTGAATTCATTCTTCGTATTGAAGATACTGACCAACTGCGCTCAACGCCTGAATCTGAAAAAATGATCCTGGATTCATTGCGCTGGTTGGGTCTGAACTGGTCTGAAGGTCCTGATGTCGGTGGCCCGCATGCGCCGTACCGCCAGTCAGAACGTATGGATATCTATAAAAATTATGCCTTGGAACTGGTAGAGAAAGGTCATGCCTTCTACTGTTTCGCAACTGCAGAAGAACTGGATCAAATGCGTGCAGAACAGCAGGCACGTGGAGAGTCGCCACGTTATGATGGTCGTGGTCTAAATCTTTCTGAAGAAGAAGTGGAGCGTCGTTTGGCCGCTGGTGAACCACATGTGATTCGCATGAAAGTACCGACTGAAGGTGTATGTAAATTCAATGACATGCTGCGTGGCGAAGTGGAAATTCCATGGGCGCAAGTAGACATGCAAATCCTGCTGAAAACCGATGGCCTACCAACCTACCACTTGGCTAACGTAGTAGATGATCATTTGATGCAAATCACCCACGTAATTCGTGGTGAAGAATGGATTCCATCTGCGCCGAAACATCAGTTGCTGTATCAATATTTTGGTTGGGAAATGCCGATACTATGCCACATGCCACTGCTGCGTAACCCGGATAAATCTAAGCTGTCTAAACGTAAAAACCCGACCTCAATTAACTATTACAGAGACATCGGTGTACTGCCTGAAGCCTTGTTGAACTACTTGGGTCGTATGGGCTGGTCAATGCCAGATGAAAGTGAAAAATTCACTTTGGCTGAAATGATTGAGCATTTTGATATCAAACGTGTATCCCTCGGTGGTCCGATCTTTGATGTTGAGAAATTGAACTGGTTAAATGGTCAATGGATCAAGGCACTCAGCCCGGCTGAACTTCTAGACACCTTATTGGCCTGGAAAGCAGATCGTGCCAAATTAGAAGAAATTGCAGCTGCGATTCAACCGCGTATTAACCTGCTGTCTGAAGCTGTGAACTGGTCTGCACATTATTTCAACCATTTCCCGACCCTGTCTAAAGAACAGTTTGAAAGCAAGAAACTGTCGGATGAACAGGTACGTCAAAGTCTTCAATTCGCAATTTGGCGTTTAGAAAGCCTGTTTACTTGGAATAACGACACGGTGAGCCAGACCTTGATGGACTTGGCCGCACAAATGGAAATCAAGTTGCGCGACTTCATGCCTGCATTCTTTATTGCGATCGCTGGTTCGACTGCGTCTACACCAGTAATGCAAACGATGGTGACCATTGGTCCGGATTTAACTTTTGCACGCTTACGTCATGCGCTGGAAATTGTCGGTGGTCCAAGTAAAAAAGAGCTGAAAGTCTGGGAAAAACTTAATGAAAGCTTAAAGTTGCCGAAAAATGAAGCAGTTGATCAAGCTTAATTAATTTTTGTGTTGACGTGTGAGCGCGATATCCCTAATATAGCGCTCACACAGACTGGGGTCATAGCTCAGTTGGTAGAGCGCTACAATGGCATTGTAGAGGTCAGGAGTTCGATCCTCCTTGACTCCACCAAATCAAGTCTTGCTTTAGCTGTGTTATTTGCCTCAATTGTCCCTATCGTCTAGAGGCCTAGGACATCGCCCTTTCACGGCGGTAACCGGGGTTCGAATCCCCGTAGGGACGCCATATTCAAGATGACCATAATATATTGTTGTCATCTTATAAAAAAACCCAAGCATTGCGACTTGGGTTTTTTATTGCCTGTATATTTTATGTTGGGCAATATTTCGGTTTCTTCGCATCTTCCGATAAAATAATCAGTAATTTAGAATTTTGGAGTTGTAATGCAATATCGTTGCCCTAAGTGTCAAAGCCCGAAAATCATGCCAGTGGCCCAGCCAGGTCAAGCAGCTCCACGTCCAGTGGTTCCTAAAAGCTTAATGTTTCTGGTCCCTGCCCTGTTCCTGTTGTTATTGCTGGTGATTATTAGTATCGCGATGTGGATTTTTGGCGATGGTGCAGGTACCACTTTACAGACTGCGACTGTGATCGTCTTTATTCTTTCTTTGATCGCAGGCTTTATGTTCTATAAGGACTTACCTGATTTTAAAATTTCAATGCAGGCATTCATGCAAACCCAAAAGAAATGGAAATGCCGTGAATGTAATCATGAGTGGGAAATCTAATTTACCTTCCACAATATAATAAACATAAAAAAACCAGCCCTGAGGCTGGTTTTTTTATTTACAAAAGTCGGAGATGATTAAACACCGATTTTGCGATATTTTTGACGCTTCGCTACAAGATCATCACCATCACGTTTACGGCGATATTCTTCGAATTCAGCATAGTTACCAGTGAAGAATTCAGGGGTTTCACCTTCGAATGACAAGATGTGCGTTGCAATACGGTCTAGGAACCAACGGTCATGCGAGATCACCATCACAGTACCTGGGAATACCAAAATGGCATCCTCAAGTGCACGCAAGGTTTCGATGTCCAAGTCGTTCGATGGTTCATCCAGCAAAATCACGTTTGCGCCCATTTGCAGGATTTTCGCAAGTTGTAAACGGTTACGCTCACCACCTGATAATTGACCTACACGCTTTTGCTGATCCTGACCTTTAAAGTTAAAGCGACCGATATACGCACGAGATGCAATTTCGTAATCACCAATCTTCAAGATATCTAAACCGCCAGAAACTTCTTCCCAAACGGTTTTGTTGTTATCTAAGGTGTCACGGATCTGACCGACATAAGCCACTTTAACCGATTCACCCAGCGTTACCGTACCGGTATCTGGTTGCTGTTCGCCAGTCATCATACGGAATAGCGTGGTTTTACCCGCACCGTTCTCACCCACGATACCCACAATTGCAGCAGGTGGTACTGTGAACGTTAAATCTTTGTACAGTAAGCGATCACCAAACGATTTACTGATGCCTTCAACTTCTACAACCTTGTTGCCCAGACGTGGGCCAGGTGGAATGTAGATTTCAGAAGTTTCGTTACGTTGCTGGAATTCGCGCGAGTTAAGCTCTTCAAAACGCTCCATACGCGCTTTGTTTTTCTTTTGCTGACCTTTGGCATTAGAACGAACCCATTCAAGTTCTTTTTTCAATGCTTTAGCAAAAGATTCTTCCTGCTTGTTCTCTTGCTCTAAACGGGCATTTTTCTGCTCAAGCCAAGAAGAGTAGTTACCTTGATACGGAATGCCCATACCACGGTCAAGCTCCAGAATCCATTCAGCAACGTTATCCAAGAAGTAACGGTCATGCGTAATAGCGACGATGGTACCCGGGAAGTCTTTCAAGAAACGTTCCAACCAAGATACAGATGAAGCATCTAAATGGTTCGTTGGTTCGTCTAGAAGTAACATATCTGGTTTAGACAGAAGTAATCGGCACAGCGCCACACGACGACGTTCACCACCTGAAAGCTTAGATACATCTGCATCCCAAGCAGGCAAGTTCAATGCTGCAGCTGCTTGATCCATCTGGTTCGCAAGGTTATGCGCATCCCAAGTCTGGATAATCGCTTCAAGCTTCTCTTGCTCTTTCGCAAGTGCATCGAAATCCGCATCTTCTGCTGCATATTCAGCAAAGACTTCATCCAGACGTGCCAAGGCATCAAGCGGTTCACGTAAACCATCTTCGACGTTACCACGAACGTCTTTAGTTTCATCTAAAGGTGGTTCTTGCTCAAGATAACCGATTTTTATACCCGGTTGCGCACGTGCTTCACCAGAGAAATCTTTATCTACGCCCGCCATAATACGAAGCAAGGTAGATTTACCTGCACCGTTTAAACCAAGCACACCAATTTTAGCGCCTGGGAAAAATGATAAGGAGATGTCTTTCAGGATTTCGCGCTTAGGCGGAACCATCTTCGACACTCGGTTCATCGTGTAAATATATTGGGCCACGTAGGACTCCTCAACTGAAAAACCAAATGGGGTTAAAACAACCACCCCAGCTCAAAAATGAGCGAAAAAATAATCGGCTATTATACGCAGAAAGCTGCGAAAACATAAGCCATTGCCATGAACTTCAATGCATTGTTACAAGTTTATTGATGATGTTTTTTTAAACAGTTGTTTTCAGTAAAATAAACGACTCAAATCCAGGTCGATATATGAATATTTCATATATTTATTTCAATAAAATTGCACTTTTACTCATATGTGAAAATGCTACACTCAAGCCATAAACTTAAACAAGAAGATCAAACAGAATGAGTTATAAAGCAGAAACCCTTGCGATTCATGCAGGTTATACCCCAGAAGCAACCACCAAAGCTGTGGCAGTGCCGATTTACCAAACCACGTCTTATGCCTTTGACAATACTCAACATGGGGCCGATCTCTTTGATTTAAAGGTTCAGGGCAATATCTATACCCGAATTATGAACCCGACCACTGCGGTTCTGGAACAACGTGTTGCAGCACTGGAAGGTGGAATTGGCGCGCTGGCTTTGGCCTCTGGCATGGCCGCGATTACCTATGCCATTCAGACCATTGCTGAAGCCGGTGACAACATTGCTTCTGTGTCAACACTGTATGGGGGTACCTATAACCTGTTTGCCCATACCCTGCCAAAACAGGGCATTGAAGTCCGTTTCTTTGATTATGAAAAGCCGGAAAGTCTGCGCCAGCTGATTGACGAAAAAACCAAACTGGTTTTTGTGGAATCGATTGGTAATCCACTGGGTAATATTATTGATCTGGAAGCTATTGCTAAAATTGCACATGAGTATGGCGTACCGGTGATTGTGGACAATACTGTTGCCACCCCCGTACTTCAAAGATCTTTCGATTTCGGTGCGGATATTGTGGTGCATTCCCTGACCAAATATATCGGTGGTCACGGCAATTCCATTGGCGGCATCATTGTGGATAGCGGCAAATTCCCGTGGGGTAAATATCCTGAACGCTTCCCTGCCCTCAATACACCAGATCCAAGTTACCATGGCGTGAACTATGTCGAAGTTCTGGGTGAAGCGGCTTATATCGCCCGTACCCGTGTAGTGCCGCTGCGTAATACTGGCGCTGCGATTAGTCCGCAGAATGTATTCCTGATTCTGCAAGGTCTGGAAACTTTAAGCTTGCGTATGGAACGTCATACCGAAAATGCCCTGAAAGTGGCGGAATATTTACAGCAACATCCTAAAGTGAAATGGGTTAATTACGCCGGCCTGAAAGATCACCCACAGCATGCTTTGGCACAGAAATATGTGAAAGGTAAACCGTCTGCCATTCTGACCTTTGGGGTAGAACATGGTCTCGAAGGCGGCACACGTTTTATTGATGCCCTGCAACTGTTTACACGTCTGGTTAATATCGGCGATGCTAAAAGTCTGGCCTGCCATCCGGCGACCACCACGCATCGTCAGCTCAATGCCGAGGAGTTAAAATCGGCAGGTGTCAGTGAAGATATGGTACGACTTTCTATTGGAATTGAACATATTGATGACCTAATTGCCGATCTGGAGCAGGCGCTGGCGACCGTTTAAAAACGGTGCCCGAGCCGATTCGAAACCTCATCATTTTGATGAGGTTTTTTTATTTATTTTCTAAAACAGCCACTTGCTTTGCTTTTTATTTTCATGTTAAAAGTTAAATGAAAGAGTGAACACAAATAGAGCAATTACTCTAATTTTTATTTTAATTTCAATAGTTTAATTTATAGATTTTCCTGAAGAATTAGTTATCATATCTGGACTCACCTTCGCTCTCATATTCTGTTAGAGCGCCATAAACCTTTAATAAAAATAATTTGAACGCTGACTTCAAATTAGGGATAACAAACGTGAAAACTAGACTACACAAACAACTGGAAAAACGTGTTGCAGGTAAAACCGTCCTGATTACCGGTGCATCCAGCGGTATTGGTTTAACGACAGCACATCAACTGGCTGATGCAGGTGCCCATGTTTTACTGGTGGCCCGTACTCAGGAAACCCTAGAACAAGTAAAATCAGAAATTGAAGCCAAAGGCGGCAAAGCCTCAATCTTTCCATGTGATTTAAACAATATGGAAGCGATTGATGAAGTTTCCAAACAGATTATTGCCTCAGTCGATCATATTGATATTCTGATCAATAATGCAGGACGTTCGATTCGCCGTGCCGTACATGAGTCGGTAGATCGTTTTCATGATTTTGAACGTACCATGCAGCTGAACTATTTCGGCGCGGTGCGTCTGGTGATGAATATCCTGCCGCAAATGATGATTCGTCGCGCGGGTCATATTATTAACATCAGTTCGATTGGCGTACTGGCCAATGCCACCCGTTTTTCAGCCTATGTCGCTTCAAAAGCTGCACTGGATGCCTTTAGCCGCTGCCTGTCTGCAGAAGTACATTCACATAAAATCGCAATCACATCGATCTATATGCCTTTGGTGCGTACCCCGATGATTGCGCCGACCAAAATCTATAAATATGTACCGACGCTTTCCCCAGAACAGGCGGCTGACCTGATTGCCTATGCGATTGTGAAACGTTCGAAAAAAGTGGCGACCGGTTTGGGCCGCCTGGCTTCCATTACCTATTCAATTGCACCGGATATCAACAATGTCTTGATGTCGATTGGCTATAACCTGTTCCCAAGTTCAACTGCATCTGTGGGCCAACCACAAAAATTAAACTTGGTGCAAAAAGCATATGCACGTCTGTTCCCGGGCGAACACTGGTAATTTTTTATACGGTTTTCATACGAATAATTTAATGGAAATGCGAGCCGCCGACCGGGCGGCTTTTCTATGTCTCAGTTTTGCAAGATATGGAATAAAGTGAACTGATTTAAAAAACCACGACACAGCCTGTCCTGATCGATACAGATTTTTGCCGCAAATGCTGCGAGATCACGTACACTATCAGCGGATATTTCCTATCCGTATTTTTATATTTTGATTGAAATGATGGAAACCCTTATGAACAACGCGCAATGGCTCGATGAAGTAAAATTTAACGAACAAGGATTAGTCCCTGCCATTGCCCAGCATCATCAAACTGGACGCGTGTTGATGGTGGCCTGGATGAACCGTGAAGCCTTGGCTTTAACTGCCGAAAAAAATCAGGCGGTGTATTTCTCCCGTTCACGTAACAAGTTATGGCATAAGGGCGAAGAATCAGGACATTTTCAGACCGTACATGAAATCCGTCTGGACTGTGATGCCGACGTGATTGTGCTGCAAATTGAACAGCATGGTGGTATTGCCTGCCATACCGGCCGTGAATCATGTTTCTATCGCAAGCTCACGCCAATGGGCTGGGAAATTGTCGATGCACAGCTGAAAGATCCGTCTGCGATTTATGGTGAAAAATCCACGAATCCGCATACGCTGGCGATGCAAGCGTCAACCGCGCAATCTGAGCAGGTCGTAGTCCTGTCTTATCTGGGCCAGATGATGGCAGAACGCAAACAGGCCGATCCGGACTCCTCTTATGTGGCCAAGCTGTATCATAAAGGCCTGAACAAGATTCTGGAAAAAGTCGGTGAAGAAAGCTTTGAAACCGTGCTGGCAGCCAAAGACTTTGATCAGGATGCTTCGGCAGACCATAAAAATGATCTGATCTATGAAGTGGCAGATCTGTGGTTCCATACCATCGTGATGCTGGGTTATTTCGACCTGGATGTGCAATTGGTATTAAATGAACTGGCACGCCGCCAAGGCTTGTCCGGTCTGGTCGAAAAAGCCAACCGTCAGCATTAAGCCTTGAATTCATCTGTGTCTGATTTAAAAAAACCGACCGCGACCTATGAGCAGGCCACTGCCATTGATAACGCACGTCTGGGCAAATCCTTTAAAGTGATTGCCTATGCAGGCACAGGTAAAACCACGACCCTGCAAATGATCAGTGATGCCATGCCACAAAGACGTGGCATGTATCTGGCTTTTAACAAGGCCATTGCCAGTGAAGCACAGGCCAAGTTTCACCGGGGTGTCGATTGCCGTACTTTTCACTCGCTGGCGTTTCGCAGTGTTCCACGTGGAGTCACCGACAAACTGCGCTTGCCACGCTTGAGTCCAAGTTTTATTGCCAAAGAATACCGGCTTGAACCGATGACCATGCGCCGTATGATGGGTGGGCGTTATGAAAAATATGTCTTGATGCCTTCGCGTCTGGCAAGTTTGGTTGCCAATGCGGTCGGCTATTTCTGCTCGACCAGTTCGCAATACCCTGCCCCACGGCATATTCAGGCGCCGAGCTGGTTGCATCCGGATGATATCGAGACTTTACAGAAGAAACTTTATCCGGCAGTCGAACGGCGCTGGTTAGAGTCGATTGATCCAAATCATCAGGCAGGTATCGGTCATGACATTTACCTGAAACTCTGGGCACTTTCTGAGCCGAATATTCCGGCCGATTATGTGCTATTCGATGAAGCACAGGATGCTGATCCCTTAATGCTGGGAATTTTGCTGAAACAGCGCAGCACCCAGGTGATTTATGTCGGAGACGCGCATCAGCAGATTTATGCCTGGCGTGGTGCAGTGAATGCCATGCAGCAACTACCTTTACCTGAATCACGTCTGACCACCTCATTTCGTTTCGGTCCTGAAATTGCCCTGAATGCCAATGCCATTTTAGGTGCCTTAAATGAAACTGTGCCTTTACTCGGCAATCCGTTGTTAGATTCTAAAGTCGTGAATAAACCGCATACCAAAATGCGGGATGCAATTTTATGCCGGACTAATGCCCGCGCCATGGAACTGTTATTAGCAGGTTTAGTTCGTGGTGATAAAGTCAGCCTGCAAGCCGACCATGTCAAACTGAATCGTTTTGTCGATGCGGCTGCCATGCTGAAACAGGGTAAACGTGTGGTTGATGTGCCGGAACTGGCCTGGTTTAACTCCTGGCATGATGTCCATGAATACTGTGAAACCAATGAAGGCAGTGACATCAAGCCACTGGTCAAACTGGTGGACGAACATGGGACTGATCCACTAAAAAAAGCTCTGGCTAAAATCACCCCAATTGCCCAGGCCGACTATATTATTTCCACGGCGCACAAGGCCAAAGGTCTGGAATGGGATCGGGTTCATATTGAAGATGACTATCAGTTTAAGCTGAATGAAAAAGACCATAAAATTAGTGATGAAGAATTAAGATTACTTTACGTGGCCTGTACACGTGCTAAAGTGAGTTTAAATATTCATCACATTTATGACCTGATTCAGCAACTGAAAATCAAAATGCCGCAGTCGCTTCGGCAGGCAGTTGGTTAAAGTGCATGGCATGGATGTAAACCTCATAGGACAGGTGATCTATGCACATCCAAGCGCTTCAACTGAAACACACCCTGCATTTTCCCGACATTCAGCTCCAGTTTAATTATCCGCAATGCCCGGTCACCTTGATTCTAGGCAATCAGGGAACTGGCAAAACCACGCTTTTACGTTTTAGCTATCAGGCACTGACCTGGTTTGCAGCCCGTTATCGCGACAGCCGTGCCGCGGGTCTGGTGATGCAAGATCAGGACATCATGCAAACCCGGCTGCAATCCAAAATCGATATCCGGATTGGTTTTCCTGAAGAGATGGGCAGCTTGCCAGAATCCAGTCAGTCCGAGCCTGCGAACCTACAAAGCTGTTCATGGCAAATCTACAAGACCCTAAACAGTCAGGGTCTGGGCTTTAGCAAAGCAGAAACCTCACAGCTTGAAAGCGTGCTCAGCCTGTATCACAAAGCCCGCCTGCACGATCCCCTGCTCGGTTTGCCGCTAATTGCCTATTATCCGGCTGAACGCTTTACCAATGAAGTCAATCTGCTCAGCAAAAATAATCCGGTCATTCTCCAGTCTGCACATGCTTATGAAATAGCTGCGATTCCTTTCACCACTTTTGCCCGTTTTTTTGAATGGTTTCGTGAAATCAGTGATATTGAAAATGCGCAAAGTGCCAAGGTTATGAACCAGATTTTGGCGCGTGCCTTGCAGCAGCCTGAGAACATTCGAGGAAATGAACTGGCCCGGCAGATCGAGAAAGCCCAGGCACATCTGCATGCACCGAATCTCAGCGCTTTAAAACAGGCGTTGTCGCTGATCCTGCCAGAAGTCAGCCAGATTTATTTAAAATACCAACCCAAGCTGCAACTGATGGTGACCTATCAGCAACAGACCTTTAGCTTCCAGCAACTGCCCAACAGTATCCGCAACTGGATTGCACTGGTGGGTGATATTGTGCGGCGTCTTTGTCTGTTGAATCCCAACAGTTTATTCCCTTGCCAGGAAGGTACAGGCGTTTTGTTGATTGATGCAATTGATCATCAACTGGATCAGGAGATGGCAGCAGTGATCCTGTCACGCCTGCATCAGGCTTTTCCTAACTTGCAGATTATTGCAACCGGCAACCGGCCTGAATTACTAGAACAGGCGCAAGGCTTTCAATGTCTGAAACTGGAAAATAAACAGCTGCACCCCATTCATCTTGAAAGTATGAAAACCCAGTTTGATCAGATCTACGCAGAGCTGGAATTGCAGCGAAATAAAGACCTATCTTCCGAAGATACTTTATTGGAAACGGTCACCGAACCCGTCACACTGCTTGCAGTATTGCAAATGATCCGGGAACAGCTCAATCCGGAACAGCAACAAGAATTGCTCGCTTTACTTGCTCAGGAGCATCATCCGACGCTACCTCAGTCGCTCTAAACAGATTCAAAAAAATAAGAGCGACTGTTTGAGTAAACAAGGAAGCCTTTCCAGCATTCTGTTTTGCTAGGATTGAACTGTTTTGAGTCAAATTTACAATCAATGCCTGCAATTTAATCTTAATTTTCGGTCACTTCTAGATGATCTGTTTAAGCATGCAGCGCCTGTTAAAACCGAGCCGGCGTATAATTTATAAGTTCTACATAAAAACGTTGATGTTGTTGTTATCCTGTAATATGATCGGTTTTATTTGCGAATTTCATTGTAAAATCGGAATTTGCTATCGTTTATAAGTTGCGCAATACAACTGTTTTATATTCTTTTTGAATATTCTTTTGGCTTTCAAGGTTGAGAAGTTTGGGTCGCTCCTTGTGGTCCTGTAGTCCTTGAAAGATAAAGATTCACCTTAGGTTGGTCAAAACCTAAATCATGACAATGGATACGAGTGTGCTGCCGATTATTATATTGTTACCGTTAGTATTAGGCACAACCCTTGTCTCGTGGCTGAAGCAATTTTCGCGCGGGGTAACGGCTTTAGGGGCAATTGGTGTCAGCCTCAGCAGTTTCTTATTATTATTGAGTCAGGCGCCTGCCATCTTTGATGGTGCAGTGATGACCCAGACCTGGTCCTGGCTGCCCCAGCTCGGCATTGATTTCAGTTTTCGCCTGGATTCTCTGGGATTGCTGTTTGCCTTGCTGATCAGCGGAATTGGCACCCTGATTTATATTTATGCCTATTATTATCTCAATCCAAAAAATTCACTGAGCAAACTGTATCTCCTGCTGATGCTGTTTATGGCGGCGATGCTCGGAATTTCATTGTCGAATAACCTGATTATCTTATTGGTTTTCTGGGAACTGACCAGTATTTCATCCTTCTTGCTGGTAGGTTACTGGAGCAATTACGAAGCGGCGCAACGTGGTTCGCGTATGGCTCTGACCATTACCGGAATGGGTGGTCTGGCGATGCTGGGCGGTTTTGTCCTGCTCGGTCAAATCACCGGCACTTATCAGCTTGACCAAATCCTGATGATGACTGAACAGATTCAGTCGCATCATTTATTTGTTCCAACCTTGTTGCTGATTTTACTCGGCGCCTTTACCAAAAGTGCGCAGTTCCCGTTTCACTTCTGGTTGCCCAATGCCATGGCTGCACCGACACCGGTCTCTGCCTATTTGCACTCGGCCACCATGGTCAAAGCCGGTTTATTCCTGGTCGCACGTTTGCTCCCGATCTTTGCCGGTGCTGCACTGTTTCATAATATTGTGACCTTTGTTGGTCTGTTTACCCTGTGCATGGCCGCCTTCTTTGCCATTTTTAAGGAAGACCTGAAAGGCTTGCTCGCCTATTCCACCATCAGCCATTTAGGTCTGATCATGTGTCTGCTCGGGATTGGTTCACCATTGGCTGTTGCAGCAGCGATTTTCCATATTATTAACCATGCCACCTTTAAAGCGGCACTGTTTATGATTGCCGGCATCATCGATCATGAATCCGGGACTCGTGACTTACGTAAACTGTCTGGCCTATGGCAATTACTGCCATTTACCGCCACGCTGACCATGATCACGGCAGCATCCATGGCGGGTGTACCGTTGACCAATGGTTTCCTGTCTAAGGAAATGTTCTTTACCGAACTGGTCGCCAGTTTAAGTGGTCCACTTATGGTCGGCTCTGCTATTGTCGCGACACTGGCCGGGATTTTTGCGGTGGCTTATTCCATTCGACTGGTGCATGGAGTCTTTTTCGATGGTCCGCTAGGCAAGCAGGTCCCGAATAAAGATGCACATGAACCTGCCTTTGGTATGCGCGCACCGGCCACTTTGTTAGCAATTTTATGTATTTTAGTCGGTCTATTACCGGCTCTTCTGGTGGAAAAAATTGTCAACAGCACTACTCAAGCCACCACCCAGAATTTTGCCTTTGAAGGCACTCATCTGGCGCTTTGGCATGGTTTCAACCTGCCCCTTCTGATGAGTGTGATTTCTCTGCTCGGCGGAACAATCTTTTACTTTTCTCTCGCCAAAGGTGGCGTCTTACGTGAAATCGACTTGGATCCAAAACTGGGTCGCTTACAGGGCCGGGTGCTGTTCGATCTATTTTTGAAAAATTTGCTGCTGAATTCACGTCGTTTCCGCCGTTCCACTGAAAATGGCAAATTACAAAGCTATTTATTGTGGATTGTAATTTTTACCGTCGGGCTGGTGGGGCTCCCATTACTCAGCAATGCGGTGGGTACAGGTACGCGCGAGCTGACCCATGCTCCTGCCCTGGCGATTATCCTGTGGTTACTGCTGTTCTCTTCCTGCTGGATGCTGTTGTGGTTCCATCATGAGCGGATTAAAGCGGTACTCATTAGCGGTGCAGTCGGCCTGGTCGTCACCATGGTCTTTATCGGCTTCTCGGCGCCCGATCTGGCATTGACCCAGATTACGGTCGATGTGGTCACCACGGTTCTGCTCCTGATGAGTTTATCTTTACTGCCTCAGTTAACACCGTATGAATCGAGTCCGACCCGTCGCTGGCGTGATGCCATTATTGCCTTGGGCGGCGGTCTCGGGATTGCGGCAATTGCCTGGCTGATCATGACCCGTGATCACAATTCCATTTCATGGTTCTTCCTGCAACAGTCCATTCCTCTGGGCGGCGGCACCAATGTGGTGAATGTGATTCTGGTCGATTTCCGTGGTTTCGATACCTTCGGCGAAATTACTGTACTCGGCATTGCGGCGATTGGTGTTCTGAGCCTGATGGATGGCATGCGTGCGCATGGTACCACCATGACTCAGGGCCTGACCTATCGTTTTAACCCATCCCCGCTGATGTTGCGTATTACCGCATCCTGGATTTTGCCGGTCGCGCTGGTGGTCAGCCTGTATATCTTTTTGCGTGGCCATAACCTGCCGGGCGGTGGTTTTATTGCCGGACTAGTGACTTCACTGGCACTTATTATTCAATATATTGCAGTGGGACAGGACAAAACCGAACAGTTGCTTGGCGCCAAATCCGGTCGCCTGTATGAAATCTGGATCGGGATCGGCTTAACGATTGCAGGGTTGACCGGAATCGCGGCCTGGTTCTGGTCACGTCCATTCCTGACCAGTGCACATATTTATGTCTCTCCGCCCATCATTGGAGAAATGCATCTGGCTTCGGCTGCACTGTTTGATGTCGGCGTCTATGTCACTGTTGTCGGTGCGACCATGCTGATGATTTCGGTCTTGGGCGATTCACGTCACTCAAGCATGACTGGCCCCGTACCAAGAGGATAATAGAATGATCAGTTTAGAATTTTTATTAGCCTCTGCGATTGGCCTGCTGACAGCCACAGGCATTTATCTGATCCTGCGTGCCCGTACCTTCCCGGTGGTGTTGGGTCTCGCCATGATTGGTTATGCAGTCAACCTGTTTTTATTTGCCATGGGCCGAATTCAGATGAATTCGCCTGCAGTATTGACTGAAGCCTCGAAAGTGACCGATCCCCTTCCTCAGGCACTGGTGCTGACAGCCATCGTGATTGGCTTTGCCACCACTGCCTTTATTGTCCAACTGGCATTGCGTAGCCGCTACGAATCAGGAACAGACCACGTTGACTCCAAAGAAGAAATACCAAATCTTGACCCGCGCGAGGATGAGCCTTAATGACTGATCTTCTCAATTTCTGGAATCAACATACCCCTATTTTCAGTATTCTTTTACCGGCCTTTACCGCTTTTGTCCTGGTTCTTTTAGGCAACCCGGGTTCAGGCTCTCTGGCGACGGACTGGCGTCAGCCCTGGCGTCGGGGTATCAGCTATGTCTCGAGTATCTTGGGCCTGATCATTGCTGTCAGCTATTTAGTAGACAGTAGTCAGGGTCAGATCAATGTTTATACGCTGGGCGAATGGGTCGCACCTTTTGGTATTGTACTGGTTCTCGATCAGCTCTCTGCGATGATGCTGGTTTTGACCTATGCCCTTGCAGTGCCGGTGCTCTGGTATGCCAGTAAAGAATGGGATATGCGTGGGCGTTATTTCCATGCCATGGTGCATTTCCTGCTCATGGGTTTGACCGGTGCCTTCCTGACCGGTGACCTGTTTAACCTGTTCGTGTTTTTTGAAATATTGTTGATGGCATCCTATGTACTACTGCTACATGGACAAGGCAAGGCCCGTTTCCAGCTGGGAATCCATTACGTCACCATCAACCTGTTTGCTTCTGCCCTGTTCCTGATTGGACTCGGGATGATTTATGGCAGTGTCGGCAGTCTGAATATGGCAGATGTGGCCCGCTTGATGCCTACCCTCGCTGAAGATCAGCACAAGCTGGCGGTTGCTGGTGGATTAATGCTGTTTGTCGTGTTTGGAATTAAAGCAGCGATGTTACCGCTCGGCTTCTGGTTACCCAAAACCTATGCCGTAGCCACCACACCTGTGGCAGCACTCTTTACCATTATGACCAAAGTCGGGGTGTATGCAATTTTACGGATTAATGGAACTGTTTTTGATGATGAATACAGCCACCAGATTCTGATGAATTGCCTGCTGGTGATTGGTCTGATTACGTCGGTTTATGGCGTGATTTGTGCAATCGGCACAGAACGTCTGCGCCGTTTTATCGGCTTTATGGTGCTGTCTTCAGTCGGAACAATTCTGGTAGCAATCGGTATGAATACGACTGCAGCCTGGGCCGGTGCATTGTATTATATGGTGCACAGTACCCTGATTGGCGCAGCCTTTTATATCCTGTCAGGCTGGATTACCTCACAGCGCGGCGAATTTAAGGATCATTTTAAAATCGCGCCACTGATGAAACAGAACAAGCTGGTTTCGATTGTCTATTTCATCATTGCCTTGATGATGGCAGGCCTGCCACCGTTTAGTGGTTTCTTCGGTAAAGTCTTTATTTTGCAGGCTTCTGCCAATTCAGACTATCAGATGATTATTATCCTGACCATTTTATTGGTAAGCTTCCTCAGTATTCTGGCCTTTACCAGGGTTGGTTTCGTGCTGTTCTGGCGTTCGACCAGACCTGAGGATGACCTTAATTCTGAAGATTTTCACAAATATGAAGCTTTACCAAGTAAGGCACCGGCACGTAATGATCGTGTAATCTATCTATTGCTTGCTGGCCTGACTGCCTATGTGGTGTTTGCCGGACCGATCTATCAATATAATTATCAGACTGCGGAACAGATTAAAAATAATCCGGTTTATGAAGCTGCCTTGTTAAAACGCGATGCAGAAGGCCAGTTTATTAGTGTGCAACCTTTTGATCCAAGCTATTTACCTGAAACCAAGTACGGTGGTGAGACAGTCGATCCGAATGCACATCTGGTTCCTTATACGATTTCGGAAGCCACTCTGGAAGGTGAAAATATTTCTGAATTCAAGCAACGCCAGATTGATCAGCAGTATGTTGAACAAAACAGATATGATGATAATCAACTTAAACCGGTGGAGGGACCTTAATGGCTGTATCATTCCTGCAACGTTGGTTCCCGCATCCGCTAGTTTCTGTGATCGTTGGGCTAAGCTGGATTCTACTGGCACATAATCTGGAAGCTGGAACATTGCTTTTCGCGCTGGTTCTGGCGATTGTCATTCCGAAAATGGTTGCACCTTTTATTGACTATACCCCGAATATCCAGTGGGCTCCTGCCGTGCGCCTTTTCTTTGTCGTGGTTTGGGATATTGTAGTAGCCAATATTAAAGTCGCAAAACTGGTACTTGGTCCAACCAAGAACCTGCATCCAAAATGGTTTCGCGTGCCTTTGGAAACCGAGCATGAGGAAGTCAATGCCTTGCTGGCAATGATCATTACCACAACGCCCGGTACAGTATCTGCAGGCATTGATCAGGATCGTGGTGATATTCTGGTTCATGCCTTAAGCACAGAGGATGAAGCAGCAGAAATCGAAACAATCAAACAGCGCTACGAACAGCCTCTGATTGAAATTTTCAGCGCACAGACAGGAGAAAAAGCATGACTATTCTGCCTTATGCATTAATGATTTGCCTAGGTGCTATCACTGTCTCGATGTTACTCTGCCTGATCCGACTCATCACTGGCCCTTCTATCGTGGATCGTCTGTTGGCACTCGACACCCTGTTCCTGAATGCCACCTGTCTGATTGTCATTTTAGGGATTTACTGGAGTAGCAGCTTCCTGTTTGAAGGGGCCTTACTGGTTGCGATGCTTGGCTTTGTTTCGACTACAGCCTTGGCACGTTATTTCACCACTGGCCATGTGATCGACTAGGAGTTTTTAAATGTCCTTAATTTTAGAAATACTGGTGTCGATTTTTTTATTGATTGGTGCTTTCTTTATGTTGGTCGGCGGGATCGGTATGGTCCGTCTGCCCGATCTGTTTATGCGTCTGCACGCCCCGACCAAATCCAGTACTTTGGGCCTGGGCAGCTTTTTGATGGCCTCAATTCTGTTCTCGGCCATATATGGCCGTTTCGGTTTTGCTGAAGTGCTCATCACCCTGTTCGCCTTCATTACCGCACCGGTATCTGCCAATCTGATGGCACAGGCTGCATTACATTTGCGTTTACGCTCTTTGAGTGGCGAGGTTCCGGAAACGCTGGAACGCCCTCTGCCTTGGCAGCGCTCACGCCGTCGTACCTTTTATGAAAAGAAAATCAATCGTAATGATGATTTCGATTAATTGAGCAAGCAATTCAAGTTCTTTTAAATCTAAAAAAATCTAGAGATAAAAAAAGCCACCCGAAGGTAGCTTTTTTAGTCCTAAGACTTATTCATCATCTTTTTTTGCTTCAGCTTCAGGTAAGTCCTTCACTGCTTCAGCGATCAGACCAAACATATAGTTACCATATGCATTGGTCTTATCATAATGGAAACGTAGACGAGGCGTAATACGGGTTTTGATACGACGACTCAGCTCATGGCGCAAGAAACCAGATGCTTTGTTCAACACATCCAAAGTTTCTTTATTGGCTTCTTGGCTTTGCTCATCGCCAAGTTCACGTCCCATCACAGTGACATAAACTTCCGCATATCCCAGGTCTGGGCTCACCTTCACCGCAGAGATGGTCACGAGACCACCTAAGCGTGGATCTTTCAGCTCCTGACGGATCAGTTCTGACAACTCGCGTTGTACTGTATCCGCCATACGCTTCAGACGTTGACTACCCGCCATTAAAGACTCCGTTTAATCAGTTGAACATCGTACACTTCGATCTTATCAAGTGCTTTGATGTCTTTATAGCCTTTCACCGCAAGACCACATTCCATACCGGCACGAACTTCTTCAACCACTTCTTTGTAGCGACGAAGAGATTCAAGCTCGCCCTGGAACACAACCACATCATCACGTAATACGCGAATCGGTTTGTTACGATGCAATACGCCTTCAAGTACCATACAGCCCGCAGCCGCACCAAACTTACTTGAGTGGAATACTTCACGTACTTGTGCAACACCCAGAATCGTTTCACGATGTTCTGGTGCAAGCTTACCGCTCATTGCTGCTTTCACATCATCAATCAATTGATAGATGATTGAGTAGTAACGAATGTCGATACTGTCTGCATCTGCTTTTTGACGCGCAGCGTTGTCCGCACGTACGTTAAAGCCGAGTAGAACTGCTTCTGAAGATTCAGCCAGTGTCACGTCAGACTCAGTGATCGCACCTACACCAGAACCGATGATACGTACTTTAACTTCATCAGTCGCAAGCTCAGCAAGTGCTACATGCAAGGCTTCCAAGGTACCGCGTACGTCAGTTTTCAACACAACATTTACGATAGGCACATCTTTCTTGCCCATAGACGCCATGATGTTTTCAAGACGCATTGCAGATTGACGCTCAAGACGTTTTTGACGTTCACGATCCATACGCGCATCGGCAACTTCACGTGCTTTCTTCTCATCGCTGACCACAAGAACTTCGTCACCTGCCATTGGCGCTTCTGGAAGACCCAGAATTTCCACTGGAATCGAAGGACCTGCAGATTTGATACGCTGACCATTTTCATCCGTCATCGCACGAACGCGACCATAAGATGAACCGGCAAGAACAAGATCACCTACTTTCAATGTACCGTTTTGAACCAGAATAGATGTTACTGCACCACGGCTGTTATCTACGCGTGCTTCAATTACGACACCTTGTGCAGCACCTTCTTCAGATGCCTTAAGCTCTAGAAGTTCAGCTTGAATCGAAATAATATCAAGAAGTTCATCAATGCCTTGACCAGTATGTGCAGAAACCATTGCCACTGGAACGTCACCACCCCATTGTTCTGGCACGATTTCTTTCACAGTCAATTCATTCAATACGCGATCTGGATCAGCAGATTCTTTATCCATCTTGTTGATTGCAACAATGATTGGTGTACCTGCAGCACGTGCATGGTCAATTGCTTCTGCAGTTTGTGGCATTACACCATCATCTGCTGCAACAACCAGAACCACGATATCTGTTGCTTTCGCACCACGTGAACGCATTGCAGTAAATGCTGCGTGTCCCGGAGTATCAAGGAATGTAATCATACCTTTATCAGTAGTTACATGGTAAGCACCGATATGCTGTGTGATACCGCCCGCTTCGCCAGCAGCCACTTTTGCACGACGAATACGGTCAAGCAGCGATGTTTTACCATGGTCAACGTGACCCATAATGGTAACAACAGGCGCACGCGTAGATTGCGCACCACGTGCTTCTTCAGCTGCTTCAAGCAAGTTATCTTCAGCTTGTGTATCAGAAACCAGTACCGGATTATGGCCCATTTCTTCCACAACAAGTGCAGCAATTTCTTGATCAATCGCCTGGTTCTGAGTAACCAATTCACCCATTTTCATGAGTGATTTAATCACTTCACGAACCTTAACTGCCATTTTCGCAGCTAAGTCAGCAACGACAATCGTTTCACCGATTTCAACATCGTAAACCTGTTTTTTCACAGGTTTTTCGAAGCCGTGCTTGTTGCCTTGACTGGTTTTTAAACCGCGCTTAGGCTGTTTGCTGAAGCTTTGCTCTTCCTGACCACGACGACCACCTTTTTTCGGTGCACGCGCGCTCGGCGTATTCGTACCACGTTTGATTTCGCGGTCTTCTTTCGCAAATGAGTCTTCATATGCCTGACCAACAAGACCGGCAGCCAGAGGAGAATCATCAACAACACGAATCGTTGCAGCAGTATCTTCCGCGGTGTACTTAGACGCCATTTGACGCATTTGTTCAAGCGTACGTTGCTGCGCTTCTTCAGCCGCTTTACGACGTGCTGCTTCTTCAACAGCTTTTAATTTTGCTGCTTCTGCTTCACGTGCCTTTTTCTGTTCAGCGGTTTCAGTTGGTTTAACAACTTGCTTCACAATCGGCTTGTTGGTTGATTTGCGTTTTACCACAACTGCAGCTTTAGAAACTTCTTGCTTGTCGCTGGTTTGCTTTGCAGCAGCACGCATCGCTTCTAGAGCTTTATTCGCGTTATTTACGCCAGTTTTTGGAGCTTCAGCAGAAGCAGCTTGTGCTGTATTCTGCTCAGGCGCAGCTTTGGCCTGTTGCTCAGCCTTGGCTTTCGCCAATGCTTCTGCTTTGATCTGCTCTGGATCCGGCTTAACAAATGTATGCTTCTTGCGAACTTCTACATTAATCGTTTTCGCCTTACCTGAAGTACTGGCTACTTTAGCCGTACTAGTCGTTTTACGTTTCAACGTGATTTGCCCTGCTTGGCTTTCTGAACCCTGTGACTTTTTCACATGGCTCATCAAGCTATCTTGTTGTTCGGTGGTAATAATATCGTCAGCTTTACGCTGTGGTAAACCTGCCTCACGAACCTGCTCTAGGAGCTTCTCAACTGGACTACCCACATTGAGGGCTAACTCTTTAATCGACTTGTCCGTCATATACTACCTCCTAGTTAAACCATGATTCGCGCGCTTTCATAATGAGTTGACCTGCTTTCTCAGCACCCAAACCTTCAATATCTTCGATATCGTCAGTCGCCTGATCTGCTAAATCATCCACTGTTACCACACCACGAGCTGCTAGCGCTTGCGCGATCTCTACTGTCATGCCTTCCATTGCAACAAGTTCTTCACTTGGCGCTTGTATGTTCTCTTGCTGTTGTAATGCATCAGCAAGTGCAATTTCTTTCGCACGGCTTTGCAGTAGTTCAACCAGTTCCGCATCCAGTTCGATTTCATCAAACGTTTCTGCAGGAACATAAGCAATTTCTTCAAGCGAGGTGAAGCCCATTTCTACCAATGCCATCGCCAAATCTTCCGCGATATCCAGACGGGTAACAAACATGTCTAAATATTGTTGCGCTTCGTTTTGTTGACGGGCGTAGTATTCCTCTTCCAGCATCATGTCCAGCTTGTAGCCAGTCAATTCAGATGCCAGACGAACGTTCTGACCTTGTGAACCAATCGCACGTGCCAACTGATCGCTGGTTGCGAAAATGATATCTGCAGTACGTGCATCTTCATCGATGACAATACTCGATACATCTGCTGGTTCCAATGCACTTGCGATATATTGCGCAGGATCATCCGACCAAACTACCACATCAATACGCTCGCCATTGAGCTCTTGCTGTACAGCTTGAATACGGGTACCACGCATACCAATACAAGCACCCACCGGGTCAATACGGTGGTCATTGGTTTTCACTGCAATTTTAGCACGAACGCCTGGTTGGCGAGCCGCCGCTTTAATTTCAATAATTTCTTCAGAAATCTCAGGGATTTCTTTCTTCATCAATGCAATCAGCATATCCGGTTTAGCACGTGACAGTTGTAACTGCGCACCACGACCTTCACGGTTGACATTGAATAGAATCGCATTCACGCGTTGCTTCGGACGAAGGATTTCTTTCGGAATCATTTCTTCGCGAGCAAGATACGCTTCAGCATTGTCACCTAGGTCAATGATAAAGCCGTCTTTGGTTTGTTTTTTCACTTCACCGTAGATCAGCTCGCCGACTTTAGATTCGTAAGCATCGGCTACGAGTGCACGTTCTGCTTCACGGATCTTCTGTACGATCACTTGCTTGGCAATTTGCGCTGCAATACGACCGAAGTCAATCGATTCAACTTCAAGCTCACGAATGTCGCCAATCGACCATTTTGCCGGATCAACATCAGAGATGGCATCCTGACAAGCTGGCATTTCATGGTCTTCGTCTGCAACCACTTCCCACTGACGGAAAGTACGATAGTCACCTGTTTTACGATCGATTTCCACACGTAAACGTGCTTCTTCCGAATGTGTTCCTTCGTAGAATTTTTTCTTTGTCGCAGCAACTAAAGCTTGCTCAAGCGCTTCAAAGATCGCTTCACGAGGTACACCTTTTTCGTTACTAACCGTTTCAACGACGGTCAGAATTTCACGTGCCATACGTCACCTATTCGTTAAATTTTTATTTATTAAATTAATCTTGGAAGACCAAATTTGCTTTATCGATATTGTGACTGTCGATCTCCAATACCTGTTGCTTTTCTACTTCAACCTGAATCATTTCATTTTCAAGATCGACAGCAACCAGTTTGGCCTGGAATTTACGACGGTTATCTACCGCACTGATCAAACGTAGTGCTA
The DNA here is from genome assembly GCF_000369685.1 of Acinetobacter sp. CIP 102136. GTDB lineage: Bacteria > Pseudomonadota > Gammaproteobacteria > Pseudomonadales > Moraxellaceae > Acinetobacter > Acinetobacter fasciculus. Next base: position 305,880 of record NZ_KB850140.1, on the reverse strand, counting down.
CGGTATGACCGATATAGCCTGACATCTGCTCGAGCTGGAAGAATGGACGGTCCCAGCCTGGCGAAGATACTTCAAGTGAATATTCACCCGAGATCGGATCATGAACATCCAGCATTGCACCCACTTGCTGCGTGACACGCACACAATCCTGAACGCCAATACCACGCCCCTGCTCTTCTTCACCATCTTCATTGATTGCTGGTGCAACGCTCTCATCGACTGGCTTGTCGATGTAGATACGTAATAACGAACATTTACCCTGTGGCAGGAATTCAATCCCCCAAAGGTTTACATTACAGGCTTCAACTGCTGGTGCAATCAAGTCCTGAAGTGCTTGAGTTTTATTTGATAGCTTCATTTACTCTCGTCATCTGGTGCGATTTTATGATCTATTTGACCACTACAAACCAATACAAACTATAGTAGTAGTGAAACATGGAGATTTGACCAAATAATGTCGACACTACACGATAGCCAATAAAAAAGGGCGTAAATCGCCCCAATTAATGCACAATTTAAGATTTTTTCAAATCCCACTGTGCAAAAAGGCCCACCTTGTTGTGAGCCTCTTTTTAGAAACTTGGTAGCGGGAGCTGGATTTGAACCAACGACCTTCGGGTTATGAGCCCGACGAGCTACCAGACTGCTCCATCCCGCATCAACGTGCAAAAATTATATACAAAAGATGAGAACTTTTCAATCAAAACCACATCATTCTGCATATTTGTCATCTGTCGCTGAAAAAGTGGTAGCGGGAGCTGGATTTGAACCAACGACCTTCGGGTTATGAGCCCGACGAGCTACCAGACTGCTCCATCCCGCATCAGCGTACAAATAACATTCAGTTTAAAAAACTTAAACTGCTTTTAAAGTTTGCATCTTTAAAAGATTGGTAGCGGGAGCTGGATTTGAACCAACGACCTTCGGGTTATGAGCCCGACGAGCTACCAGACTGCTCCATCCCGCAACAACATGCAAATTAATTTTCTCAACTTAAAACCTGTTTAAGCTGCCTCTTGAAAGTTTGCGCCTTTAAAAAGGATTGATTGGTAGCGGGAGCTGGATTTGAACCAACGACCTTCGGGTTATGAGCCCGACGAGCTACCAGACTGCTCCATCCCGCATCAACAGAAGTTTTTTCAGCTGCATACACCAACTTAAATTTCTGGATTATAAGTTGGTGCGGAAGGGGGGACTTGAACCCCCACGCCCGAAAGCACTACCACCTCAAGGTAGCGTGTCTACCAATTCCACCACCACCGCAGCTGTGACGCATTCTAGTCGTATCACTGAAAAAAAGAAAGGATTAATTAAAACTATTCGGTCGTTTCTGGTGCAGTTGGTGAAGTTTCATTCGATTGTACAGGTGTGGTCGGCGCAGACTGAACCGATCCCAAACTATAGGCATTCGAGGTTTGTTGCTTGGCTAAAATCGCCAAAGTCAGACTGGTTACGAAAAACAGTGCAGTAAAAATTGCAGTCAAACGGGTCATGAAATTACCCGAACCCGATGCTCCGAATACTGTCGCTGCACCACCGCCACCGAAAGAGGCACCAGCATCTGCACCTTTACCATGCTGAACCAAAATCAAGACAATCATCAAAACAGCTAAGATAATATGTACTACCAGCACAAAAGTTTGCATGCTGAACTCCTAATTATTGTGTATTTGCAAATGCATGAGCAATTTTATGGAACGACTCAGCATTGAGTGATGCACCACCGACCAATGCCCCGTTGATATCTGGGCAGGCTGCTAACTCTACTGCATTTTCCGGCTTGACACTACCACCATATAAAATCGCCATCGTCGCGCCATAACCAGTGATCTGGCTTAAACCTTGACGGATTTGTGCATGCATGGCCTGTGCATCTTCAGGAGAAGCAGTTTTACCAGTTCCAATTGCCCAGATCGGTTCATAGGCAATCACGATATTTTTCCATTGCTCAGCTTCAACCACAGCAGCAATATCACAAATCTGTTGTAGCACTACAGCTTCTGCCTGCCCTGCTTCACGTTGTTCCAGGCTTTCACCAACGCAATAAATCACGGTCAAACCGGCACTTAAGGCATTCTTGATTTTCGCATTTAAAATATCAGCATTTTCCGCAAATATTTCACGGCGTTCAGAATGACCCACTAGTACATAGTGAATTTGACTATCGGCCAACAATTCAGCACTGACTTCACCAGTGTAGGGACCTGTTCCAGAAATACGTGAAACATCTTGTGCTACGGTATAAATCGGACGAACCGCAGATGACAGCTCTGCCTGAATCTGGCTTAAGGCAATGGCAATCGGTGCCACACCTAAATGACATTGATCTTCGGCAATTGGCGCAGTTTCCAGCAAATTCTTAATACCACGCACCAAGCTCAATGCATCTGCCTGCACCGGATTCATTTTCCAGTTACCTATCACCCAAGGGGTAATCGTCGAAACCGACATAATTAACCTATTTCATTTACATATTTTGAATTGGGCACATTCTACACGGAATTGGAAAATTAAAAGAATAGTTTTCTTATCACTCCTTCTCAGTTTAGACTATCCAAAATGGTTATTTTTTGTTATCACTTAAAAAAATGGGGACTTCTTCCAACCAGTTCATGCTTTTACTGGAGATGAGGAAGCTAGCAGCACTCTTGGCTATGGTATTTTTACGTAACAAACGTATAATTTTAGTATAGCAATTAAAAGAATTTGATGAGTAGGCATTTATAGCATGACAGCATTACAGGGGTCGCCAAGATTTACCGGATTTATTCGTCGTTTGGTCGAGGAAGGCGTCATCTCGGCTGAAGATATGCGCAGTGCATTAGCGCATGCCAAACAAGAAAAAATCGATATTGTGGCTGAGTTAATTAACCAGCAGCAACTTTCTCCAACCGTCATTGCTGAAACGATTTCAGTCGAATTTGGCGAACCGCTGTTTGATATCAGTGCCTATGATCCTGCTCAAATTCTTCGGGATGCGATTGATGAAAAGCTGATTACCAAGCATCGCATTCTGCCGATTTTTAGAAATTCCAGTATTTTATATGTTGCGACCAGTAACCCGACCAATATCGAAGCGATTGATGCAGTCCGCTTTTCCACCAAACTCAATATTGAAACCATTATTGTTGAACACAATAAACTTGAAAAACTGATCGAGCAGAATTTTACCGAAGAAAGTACCTTTGAATTCGATGAAGACTTTGATCTGGATGTTGATGTCGAATCTGCTGATCCGAATAAAGAAGAGGATGACAGTAACAAGGGTGAAGAAGCACCGATTGTCAAATATATTAATAAATTACTAATTGATGCGATCCGTATGGGGGCTTCAGACTTACATTTTGAACCTTATGAAAAAATCTATCGGGTACGTTACCGGGTAGATGGGGTATTACGCCAGATTGCAACACCACCACTACAGCTGGCAAATCGCTTGTCTTCGCGTCTTAAAGTCATGTCGCAAATGGACATTTCTGAAAAACGGGTACCGCAAGATGGTCGTATTAAATTAAAACTTTCTAAAAATAAAGCCATTGATTTCCGTGTCAACTCTCTCCCTACCCTGTTTGGTGAGAAGCTGGTACTGCGAATTCTGGATCCCTCCAGCGCGATGTTGGGAATTGATGCACTAGGTTATGAACCGGAACAAAAAGACCTTTTTATGCAAGCGCTGGACAAACCGCAAGGCATGCTCCTGATCACTGGTCCAACAGGTTCCGGTAAAACCGTTTCACTGTATACCGGTCTGAATATCCTCAATCGTGAAGATACCAATATTTCGACAGCGGAAGATCCGGTCGAGATTAACTTACAAGGCATTAATCAAGTCAACGTCAACAATAAAGTTGGTCTTACCTTCTCTGCCGCACTGAAGTCCTTCTTACGTCAAGACCCGGACATCGTAATGGTCGGTGAGATCCGGGATCTGGAAACTGCCGAGATTGCGATTAAAGCGGCGCAGACCGGTCATATGGTGATGTCGACCTTGCATACCAATAGTGCGCCTGAGACCTTGACCCGTTTACGAAACATGGGGGTGCCCTCTTTCAATATTGCCACTTCAGTAAACCTGGTCATTGCACAACGGTTGGCGCGTCGTTTGTGTTCACAATGCAAGAAACCTGCAGATATTCCGCAACAAAGCTTACTGGAGATGGGCTTTACCGAAACCGACTTGCAGCAACCTGAGTTCCAAATTTATGAACCGGTGGGCTGCAATGAATGTCGTGAAGGCTATAAGGGTCGTGTAGGTATTTATGAAGTTATGAAAGTAACACCCGAAATTTCCAGAATTATTATGGAGGACGGCAATGCACTTGAAATTGCAGATGCTTCCGCACGTGCAGGTTTTAACAATTTACGCCGGTCAGGTTTAATCAAGGTGATGCAGGGGGTGACTTCTTTACAGGAAGTCAATCGTGTCACCAGCGAATGATCGGGCGCTGATCTAAAATAAGGATAAAGGTATGGCAGCAGTAAAGAAAGGCCAGATGATGCCGATCTTCAGCTATGAAGGAATTGATCGTAAAGGGGCAAAGATCAAGGGGGAATTGCCAGCAAAAAATATGGCTCTGGCCAAGGTCACCCTTCGGAAACAAGGCATCAGCATCAAGACCATTCGGGAAAAGAAAAAAAATATCCTTGAAGGCTTGATGAAGAAAAAAGTCTCAACACTGGATATTACAATTTTTACCCGACAGTTGGCGACCATGATGAAAGCCGGGGTACCACTGGTACAAGGCTTTGAAATTGTCGCAGAAGGTCTGGAAAATCCGGCGATGCGTGAAGTTGTACTAGGAATTAAAGGTGAGGTTGAAGGCGGTAATACTTTTGCCGGAGCACTGCGCAAATATCCACAATATTTCGACAACCTATTCTGTTCACTGGTCGAATCTGGTGAACAATCTGGTGCTTTAGAAACCATGCTAGATCGCGTTGCGATTTACAAAGAAAAAAGCGAACTACTCATGCAAAAAATCAAAAAAGCCATGAAATATCCTGCTGCGGTGGTTGTAGTCGCCCTAATTGTTACCATCATTCTGATGGTCAAAGTGGTCCCGGTTTTCCAGGATTTATTCTCTTCATTTGGTGCGGACTTACCGGCTTTTACCAAAATGGTGGTCAATATGTCGGAATGGATGCAAAAGTATTGGTTCCTGCTGATTATCGCCATTGGGGCCGTGATTACCGCTTTTCTTGAAGCGAAAAAACGCAGCAAGAAATTCCGCGATTTTCTGGATAAGGCCGCACTCAAAGCCCCGATTTTTGGTGACCTGGTGTATAAAGCGATTATTGCACGTTATAGCCGCACTTTGGCCACGACTTTCGCAGCTGGTGTTCCCTTGATTGATGCACTGGAATCCACTGCCGGCGCTACCAATAACGTCGTGTATGAAGATGCCGTGATGAAAATCCGTGAAGATGTCGCCACAGGTCAACAACTACAGTTTGCCATGCGCGTGACCAACAAATTCCCATCCATGGCAGTACAAATGGTCGCGATTGGTGAAGAATCTGGTGCACTAGATGCCATGCTAGACAAAGTAGCCACACATTATGAAAATGAAGTCGACAATGCAGTTGACGGCTTAACCTCGATGATGGAACCGCTCATTATGGCTGTTCTCGGTGTGCTTGTCGGTGGTCTGGTGATTGCCATGTACCTTCCAATTTTCCAAATGGGTTCTGTGGTTTAATGCACGATTTTCTTCAATATTTTATTCAAAACCCAACGGCGTTGTATATCGCAGTTGGGCTTTTTAGTTTATGTATCGGCAGCTTTCTGAATGTCGTGATTTACCGCACTCCCAAGATGATGGAACAGGAATGGCGTACTGATTGCCAGATGTTCCTGCATCCGGAACAGCCGGTGATTGATGAAACTAAGTTAAGTTTAAGCAAACCCGCTTCAGCTTGCCCCAAGTGTCATCAGCCAATCCGCTGGTACCAGAATATTCCCGTCATTAGCTGGCTGGTCCTGCGCGGAAAATGTAGCAACTGCCAGAATCCGATCAGCATCCGTTATCCTTTGGTTGAAATTCTGACGGCAGTTTGTGCACTCCTTGTCGTAGCAGTATTTGGCCCTACCCTACAAATGCTGTTTGGCCTGATCCTGACTTATGTGCTGATCGCACTCACTTTTATTGATTTTGACACCCAGTTATTGCCTGACCGTTATACTTTACCCTTGGCCGCGCTAGGTTTGGGGGTAAATAGTTATGCACTTTATACCTTACCCGGTGCTGCCATCTGGGGCTATATTATTGGTTTCCTGTGTCTGTGGGTGGTGTATTATGCATTTAAAATCGTTACCGGCAAGGAAGGTATGGGCTATGGCGATTTTAAATTGCTTGCCGCCCTGGGTGCCTGGATGGGGCCTTTATTACTGCCTTTAATTGTGCTGCTGTCTTCTCTGGTTGGTGCGATTATCGGGATTATCCTACTGAAAGTCCGCAAGGAAAATCAGCCTTTTGCCTTTGGTCCCTATATCGCGATTGCCGGCTGGATTGCTTTTTTGTGGGGCGAGCAGATTATGAAAGTGTATTTAGGTCAATAAAGTGAAATTTATACTCGGATTAACCGGCGGGATTGGCAGTGGCAAGTCTGCTGCCAGTCAGTGGTTTGAAGCACAAGGGATCACGGTAGTCGATGCCGATGTGGTAGCGCGTGAAGTGGTCGAAATTGGGCAGCCTGCACTTACCCAGATCCAGCAGGCTTTTGGCGATTGGGTACTGCTTGCCGATGGCTCACTGAATCGTCGTGCCTTGCGTGAATATATCTTCCAGTCTCCTGAAGCACGCAAGACCCTGGAAAGTATTACCCATCCGGCAATTCGCACTTCCATTATCCAGCAACTACATGCTGCGCAAAGTCCCTATGCCATTCTGGTTTCACCACTTTTATTTGAAACCAATCAGCACGAACTCACTCAGCATACCTTACTGATTGATGCCACCATCGAACTGCAAATTGAGCGGGCCTCACAACGTGATGGCCAGAATATCGAACAAATTCGCAATATCATTGCCGCCCAAATGTCCTGCGAACAAAAGCAGACCATGGCCGATGATATTGTCCTAAATGATGGTCATCTGGATCATCTCTATGCTCATCTCAGACCATTACATCAAAAATATTTAAACATGGCAGCCAGCTGAAGCATAAAAAAAGCAGTCTGATTAAGACTGCTTTTTTTGTTCTGCTAATTTTCGGCTCAGACTGTCCTGATGCTGTAACCAGCGCCACGGCTGTAAGGCCCCGACGGCCATACCCATCAGGCCACACACCATGGCCAGACTTAAAGTTTCATTTAATAAAGGTACAGCCAGAATTGCCGCAATAAAAGGTGCAAGATTGGTAATACTGCCTGCCTTAAATGCACCAAGACGCTTGATGGCTTCTACATAGCTTAAAGTAGCAATAATCACCACAAATATGCCGTGAAAAATGGTCTGAAACAGTAAATGCTTGGGTTCAGGCACACTCAAATTTTTCGGTAAAAATAGCAGATAAATCGGCACATATATCACTGCCGACCAGATCGCGACACCACACATTGCCTGCCATGCAGTTAGCTGATATTTACGCAATAAAACAGTAAAAATCGCCCAAAGTATGGCACTGATAAAAAACAGCCCGTCCCCTGCCCCAAAGGCTACACCAGTTTCCCGATACATCAGCATACTCATGAGACATAGTACGACGATCATAATGATCAGGCTGGCCCAGGTATGTTTATCAAAAGCCTGCCCCATCAGAAAAAAAGCCATGATCGCGGTACAGATCGGAATACAGCCATTCAAGAAAATTGCAGCATGGGCGGTAGGTGCGTAGTGAAAAGCACTATAGGCAAACAGGCAATAAATCACCCCGCCAATCATAGCTAAAATAAAAGGCTCTTTTTTCAGTAAAAAAGCGGCCTCTTTACGATAAAGCAAGATCGGCATCAGAATCAGGAAGGCCAAAGAAAAACGCAAGGCCACAATATCCCAAGCACTGATCTGCCACAGCGCATTCAGGCGGGCTGTTAAAGTAAAACCGCCCCAGATGCACATGGTAACAACTAAAAAAACATAGCCTTGGGTACGGTCTGACAATGCCATCATCAATTAAAGGTTACGTTGACGGCAGGCTTCATACAGCGCCATGCCTGTAGCCACACTGACATTCAGACTTTGCAGATTACCTGCCATCGGAATATACACGGTCTGATCACATTGGCTTTGCGTAATTGGACGTAGGCCAGTATCTTCCGCACCCATCACGATACAGACGCCAGTACCGGTAAAATCAAAATTTTGAATCGGCAGCGCTTTTTCATCCAGCATAGTTCCGACAACACGAACATTAAAATCTTCTTTGATTTGACCCAAAGTACGCGCCAGATTGGTGACCTGAATGAATTTGACTTTGTCCGCACCACCTGCAGCCACTTTACGTGCAGTCGGGGTTAACGTTGCAGAACGATCACGTGGCGCAATCACTGCCTCAACGCCCATTGCAGCGGCTGTACGGATACAGGCACCGAGATTATGCGGATCGGTAATATGATCGAGGGCCAATAACAACGCTTGAGGATTCGCACTCAACAAGGATTCAAGATCTTTTTCATTCAGGGTTGGATGAGCACGAACTGCGGCTACGACCCCCTGATGAAACGGTTGCCCGGCCAGTTTCTCCAGTTTGTCACGGCTGGCTTGCTGCACACTGATCCCAAACGGTTCAGCCAGTTCCAGTACACGCTTTAAACGCTGATCATCGCGTCCTTTGAGAGTGAATAATGTCAAGACACGTTCAGGCTCAAGCTCTAACAATGACTCCACTGAATGTACGCCATAAAAATATTCAGGTTTTGCCATGAACGACCTCTAGATTAGTTATATACAAAAGAAAAATCCCGTAAAGCTGACTTCACAGGATTTCTATAGCTGATTAGTTTAACCGATTCGCACTGAAATTTCTTGCCCGGTTTACACTGATCTTGAATCTGGACTTAACCTTCAAAATGGCAGACATAGTCCAGCACATCATCGGTTTCGATTTTAAAACGGCTATTGCCCGGCACATAGAAAGACTGCCCCGCACGGAACAGCTCACTTTCTTCGCTATCGCCAATCTGAACACGGCATTCACCTGAAACAATTTCCATACGCTCAGGAACATGTGTTTCAAAGGTCAAGGCATTTTCTGATGGCAGAATGACACCCAAAGTTTTTTTGGTCCCGTCTTCAAATTGTACAATGTGGCTAATACACAACCCGCCGAAATATACATTAGATTTTTTAAGTACAGATACATGATCAAACTGAGCTGACATGCGATTTCTCCAGATAAAGCATTTTGTAATATTTTGATTGCTGTAGTTTAAATGTGCACCCTCAACTAATCAATCGAAGTTTGTCGGCGTCGATCAAATATTCTGTATCACCTGAACCCCTTCTATTTACAGCATGTTTTGGCCTGTATTTTGCTGATAGATAAACTTAAGTTTCGATCTGCACGCGCTCTTTTAAAAACAGGCTCAATTGAGTCTTTAATTTAAAGATTGGGGATGTCAAAAATATGAAAATCAGCAGTGCATTAACGGACTTCTGAGTCAGCTTCTTGCGAAAATACAGTGAAATAAGCATATATAAATCGCTAAAATTTAAGATAGAATGAAATTGATTCGTCCTGATTTATAATAATCACAGCCATGTTGCGACCCCAATCCGACATCAGGCTATTTCAATCAAACTTTTCGCAGCCCGGATGCGTTTATGCTGACACATTTAACTCTGATCAATTTTGCTTTAGCTGAACATCTTGCTATTGATATTGATAAAGGTTTTAACGTTTTAACCGGTGAAACCGGTGCAGGTAAATCCCTCTTACTGGATGCATTGTCTGCCTGTTTGGGTGAGCGAACCGATACCAATTATGTACGTTATGGCTCAGAAAAAGCCGATGTCACTGCCAGTTTCAGCTATCAGGAACACAGTCCTGAAGCCGCATGGTTAAAAGAACATGAGCTGGATGACGAATCAGGTGAAATTCATTTACGCCGGGTGATTTTTGCTACCGGCCGCAGCAAGGCCTGGATCAATGGACGTCCGAGCAGCCTGTCTGAACTGAAAGAAATTGGGCGTTTACTGGTACAACTCTATAGCCAGCATAGTCAGCAGCAACTTCTGGAACCGCCTTATCCGAAGCACTGGCTGGATCGTTATTATCATTTTTATGCGCCGGCTCAAGCAGTACGTGATGCGTATAGCACTTGGCAAAAAAATATTCGCCAGCATCAGGCAGCTTTGGATGCACAAGCGACACGCAAGCAGCGTCTGGAAACCCTTGAGCTGCAACTCGAAGAACTGGAAGAAATTGTTCAGACGGATTATCCTGAAATTGAACAGGAATTTGATCGGCTCTCGCATCATGAAGCCATTATGCAGGACTGTGTCTATAGCCTGAATGTGCTGGATGAAGCTGAACAGAATATCACTCAGGAACTGGCATCAATTATGCGTCGGGTTGAGTCGCATGCCGGACGCAGTGAACAGCTTTCCGGGATTTATACTTCCCTACTGAATGCTCAAAGCGAACTTGAAGATGCAGCAGCGAATTTACGCCAGTTTATGGATCGGCAGAGTTTTGATCCTGAACGCATGGAAGTACTGAATTCAACTTTAGAAATCTTCCATCGTCTGGCACGTAAATATCGTACCCAGCCAGAATTACTGAAAGAAGAATATGAAGCCTGGCAAAGTGAACTGGAACAGTTACATCAACTGGAAGATCCGGAAACACTGGCTGAACAGGTAGCAGTGTCTTATCAGGAATTTCTGGATAAAGCCCAACATCTGGATCAGATTCGCCGTGAAGCCGCAGCACCTTTGGCCAAGCAGCTCACTGAGCAGGTCAAACAGCTGGCACTGCCTGAAGCACGTTTTGAGTTTAAGTTTGAGCCTCTGGAACATCCATCTAGCGAAGGCCTGAGCTTTATCCAGCTACTTTTTACTGCCAATAAAGGCATTCCGGCACAGCCTTTGGCCCGGGTTGCATCAGGTGGTGAGCTTTCGCGTATTGCGTTGGTGATGCAAGTCATGAATGCGGAAAAAACCGAAGCGGAAGTGCTGGTCTTTGATGAAATTGATGTCGGGATCAGTGGTGGTACCGCAGAGATTGTCGGGCGTTTACTGGCCGATCTGGCCCAACATGTACAGATTCTGTGTATTACCCATCAGGCGCAGGTTGCAGCACAATCTGATCAGCACCTACTGGTGAAAAAACAGCAGACTGATCCTGCCAGCAGCACGATTATCAATCTTGAAGAAAATGAAATAATTCAGGAGCTTGCAAGAATGACAGGTGGTGTAGAGATTAGTGAAACCACCTTGCAACATGCCCGTCAGTTACGTCAGCTGAAATTTCAGCAGGCTTAAATATTTACAATCTGGACAAATAAAATTTGGTGAATCCAAGAAGCTCTAGTAACGTAGCTATTAGGATCATAGGATTTCTCTGCGAAGAAATTAATTTTAAGGAGAACTGCTCAGGTGACCAAACAGTTTCTGACACATCGTTGTCTGATTGCACCGCCGCATGCGAATGATGATTTTTTTGCCCAGACGGTCATTTATCTCGCACGGCATGATGAAGATGGTGCGCAAGGCATCATTATCAATCGACCTGCCGGCATTCAAATTAAAGAATTGCTGAATGATCTTGATATTGAAGCAGACAATGTCAATCCGCATGAAGTATTGCAAGGTGGTCCATTACGCCCTGAGGCCGGCTTTGTCCTGCATACCGGTCAGCCGACCTGGCATTCGTCTATTGCCGTAGGCGAGAATGTCTGTATTACCACATCGAAAGATATTCTGGATGCCATTGCGCATAATGAAGGCGTTGGTCGCTATCAGATTGCACTTGGCTATGCCAGCTGGGGCAAACACCAGCTGGAACAGGAAATTGCTCGTGGTGACTGGCTGATTTGTGATTCCGATATGGATCTGATTTTTAATTTACCTTATAACGACCGTTGGGACGCTGCCTATAAAAAAATGGGGGTAGACCGCAACTGGTTATCTTCCGAGATTGGACATGCCTGATGTAAACGCGCCACAAACCATTATGGCGTTTGATTTTGGTACACAAAAAATGGGAATGTCGGTCGGACAATCCCTGATTGCTAGTGCCAATCCCCTACCCTTATTTCCCATGAAAGATGGTATTCCCAACTGGGATGAACTACTCAAAATCGTGAAAAGCCATCAACCCAATTTATTTCTGGTCGGCTTACCATTGAATATGGATGATAGTGAATCGGAGCTGTCGACACGGGCGCGAAAATTTGCCCGCCGTTTACGTCATCAGACCAATATTGAAACCTGGATGGTGGATGAACGTTTGACCACCCGTGAAGCACGCGATGAACTGGATCATTACCAAGCTCAAGGTCGAGGCAAGAAACTCTCTGCGGACAGTATTGCGGCTGCCTTGTTGATTGAAAGCTGGTATCGCCATCCTGCCGGAATCACGCCTTAATCTGTTTTTAAATTTTTTTAAATCAGCATCCTTTAGGGTGCTTTTTTACACTCCAAAATGCTTCTTAAGGATAAAAATAACGAAAAGTCAGATTAATTCTCGGTGTTAAAACTTTGCTGGTTTTGCTGATACTGTGCTTCCAGTGCTGCTGCGTCGCGCTACGCATCACAATCAGTTGTCCACTGTGTAACAGCACATCGACTTTATCGCTGTGAATTTTATGCTTAAAGCTCATTTTACGGGTAGCTCCCAGACTTAGAGAAGCGATGACATTTTCCCGAGAGGTACCTGTATATAACGCCGGCTCATCATCACTATGCCAGCCCAAGCCTTGGGAACCATCTTCATACAAATTGGCCAGACAGGAATTAAAGGGATGACCGACCAGAATTTCAATATGCTGCTTTAAACGGAATAATCCGGGTGTCCATACCTGAGCTTGTTTGAGCGTACCAGAATAACGATACTGATAATGTTCATCGCCATACCAGACCACCTGGCGACCTGTGACATGGTGCTTGCCAAATAAATGCACTTCATCATGTTGCCAGGCCAGCTGACTGAGAAAATGCTGTAGATACTGCTGGCTTTGTTCCTGATCCAAAATCAGGCCATAATCCTCCACTACCCCATCAAAAGGTAATACATTGGCTTGCGGCTGGGGTGCAAATAAATCGAGAGTCATATCAATTCAATCCAGTATCCACATGAAAATACTGACATTCGACCTAAAGGATTACAACTGCTCTTCACAAATGACTACAACATTTATGCTTGTGGCTAGCCTAATTCCTGCCTAGACTGAATTCAACTTTCACAATAAAAATAATCCTTTTATGAACTTATGGCAGCTGTTTCAGAAACTTCGTCCCTTTGTTCAGCCTTACCGGTTGCTGGTGATTGCCACGCTGATTCTGACCCTGATTGGCTCATTCACCGCACAGGTCAATGCCATTACCTTGCAATATGCGGTCGACAGCATCAATTCGCTACTCGAAACCGGTCAAGGACTGGAACAAGGCTGGCATATTCTGATCACGATTTCGGCGATTTTGCTCGGCAAAGAAATTATCAATGCCTTTGTCCAGTTCGGGCAGAAGTTCTATGGAGAGAAACTGCGGATTTTTGTCTCTCAGGATCTGGCCCAAGGGATTATTGAAAAATTTTTAAAATATCGGCTGGAATTTTTTAATCAGGAAAATAACCAGGCCGGTAAATTACAGACCCGGATTGACCGTGGCATTGGCTCACTGACCCGTCTGGTGCAAATTTTCTTTATTGATATTTTACCGTTATTTACCAGTGCCATTGTGGCTTTGGGGCTAATGTACTATGCCAATGTGTATGTCGGTCTGGTCGCGACTGCTATTGTTCCTATCTATTTCTGGCTGACCTATAAGCAGGCACAAAAACTCGGGGGCTGGCGCCGCAGTCTTCGCGATGGTCGGGAGAGAAAAAGTCAGGGCATTCTCAGTATCATCAACTCGATTACCGTGATTAAGTCTTTTAACCGCGAATCGATTGAATCGGAAAAGCAGCTCGGTTTACAGCGTGAACTGACCGACAATCAGATGAAAACCCGCCAGACCAGTTTCCTGTTTGATGGCCTGAAAACTTTTCTGGAACAGATCGGGATTGTACTGATCATTATTTTAACCTCCTACTTTGTGCTGGATGGCCAGATGAGTATCGGTATGATCATGTTTCATGTGCTGCTATTTAATAATGTCTCTGCCCCAATTCGATCCCTGCACCGGATTTATGATGAAGTGAATGATGCCATGATCTATTCAGAAAGCTTTTTCAAAATTCTGGAGGCCGATGATGAAATTGAACAAAGCGGTCAGCAGAAACCGATTGTCCAAGGCAAATTTGAACTGAGTGGCGTGAATTTTTATTATCCAAACGGCCACCATGCCCTGAAAGATATTGATATGGAAATTCGCCCCAATAAAATTACCGCCTTGGTGGGCTTATCGGGTGCCGGAAAATCTACCCTCATCAGTTTGCTGGATAAATTTTATGAACCACAGCAAGGTCAGATCAAACTGGATGGCATTGACCTGAAAGATTATGACACCCAATATCTACGCGATCATATTGGTCTGGTCTTACAAAAAAATCATATTTTTCAGGGCACCATCTTTGACAATATCCGTTATGGTAAAACTACTGCCTCAATGGAGGATGTAATTGAGGCAGCAGAAAAAGCCTCGATTCATGAGCAGATTTTACAGTTACCGGATGGTTATGATAACGATGCCTTGATGCTGTCTGGCGGCCAGCAGCAACGGATTGCCTTGGCACGGATGTTCCTGAAAAATCCACCGATTATTTTTCTAGATGAACCGACGGCGAGTCTAGATGCAATTGCCACGGAACAGATTAAACACAGTCTGGACCAGATCAAGCAAGGCCGTACCGTGATCATCATTTCGCATAGCCTGTCGCAGATTATTGATGCGGATTATACTTACGTGATGAAAGAAGGAACGATTGCTGAGCATGGCGAGCACGACCAGCTTTATCATCAGCAAGGCGTGTATAAGGAAATCTTTGATGCGATGGCCAAAAGCCTGAATATTGAAAAAATTGCCAAAACTTTTGAAGATGATGCCGAGGAAGAAACTCATAGTTAGCTTCTCTATCTCAATAAAGAAACCTCCGGTACGGAGGTTTTTTTATTTTAATTTTTTAAGATTTAACGCTGAACTTTCTGTTCAATTTCTTCAACACTGGTATGACGCACATCAAAACCTTTGACCATATAGATCACCTGTTCCGAAATATTCCGGGCATGATCGCCAATTCTTTCGAGTGAACGCAGCACCCACAATACATTGATGACACGACTGATATGCCGTGGGTCTTCAATCATATAAGTCATAAGCGTACGTGTGGCTGACTGATATTCACGGTCAATATCCGCATCCGCCAACATGACCTTCAAAGCTTGATCTACATCCAGACGCGCAAAAGCATCCAGTGCATCATGAATCATCACCCGCACCTGGTTGCCAATATGCCGGGTTTCCATATAACCGCGTGGTGAGCTACCCTCTTCACACAAGCTTTGTGCAATTCGGCCTATTTTCGAGGCTTCATCGCCAATCCGTTCCAGATCGGTATTGGCCTTGGACATGGCAAGCACCATACGTAAATCAATCGCGGCAGGATGACGGCGCGCCAGAATCAGGGTCAGCGCTTCATCAATATCTCGTTCCATCTGATTGACGACATTATCTTGAAACTGCACATCTACTGCCATTGAGACATCTGTGTCCAATAGGGCATGAATGGCATTAGCTACCTGCTGTTCTACCAGTCCGCCCATCGTCATGAATTTGGTATTTACGTCCTGCAGTTCTTCATTAAATTGCGAAGAAATGTGATGACTTAATACAGGATTATTTGGACACAAGGAAAGCTACTCCTGAACGATAGAGGACAATGATCAATAATAAATCATATTAAAGCATATCCATGATGAAAGTTTGATGACAATAGTAGCCTCATAGAGGCTGAGGCGAATCATATTCAATCAGCCAGGCATTCAGCTCTGCCAGTTCCTTTTCGGTTAACTGCCCGACCGAGGCCTGCAATTGCAGCACATGCAACAGATAATCATATTTGGCATTCAAATAATCGGTCTTGGCAGAAAAGGCATTACGCTGTGCCAGCAACACATCGACCATGGTTTTTAAGCCTTCCTGATATTGGGCTCTGGACGCTTGTGAGACAATTTCCGAAGAGTCCATCGCGGCTTTACGTGCATTCAGTTTGGCCTGATCGGTTTCTACCTGCATAAAGGACTGTTTCACATCGGTATTGGCTTTACGGATAGCCGCATCCAGTTGCGCTTCACTTTTTTGCACATTAACGCCGGCCTGACGGATACTTTTTTGCGTGCGTCCACCGCTAAATACATTCCAGTTCACCTCCACCCCAATCTGGTCGAAATCTCCATTGCTGGACATGATCGTAGCCGGACTTTGCTTTAAATAGCCATAGGTTCCGACCACTTCGACCTGCGGATAGAGCGCAGCCTGTTCGACCCGTTTGGCATCTTCAGAATAGCGCTTTTGCAGACGCGCTTGCAGAATATTCAGATTTTGGCTTTGTGCTAATTCGGTCCAGGACTGCATATCACTTGGAACCGGTTTCTGGAACTGGAAATCGTTGCGTAATACCGCCAGATTTTCCTGATAAGGGCCGATTAACTGTGCCAGCTGTTCTTGGGCCAGTACCAGCTGAACTTGAGTCGAAATCCGGTTGGCTTGGGCACTTTGATACTGGGCATTGGCTTCACTGACCTCACTACGCGCCACCAAACCTTCTTTCAGCTTAGCATTCATCATGCGTAACTGTTCAGACAGCGCCTGCTCTTCCTGTAAATAAGCCGTAGTCAAAGACTGCTGCCGCAAGACATTAAAATAGGCTTCGGCCACCTGTAAAATATGCTGCTGTTTTTGCAGACGCAGATTGACTTCACTGAGTTCGACCGAGGTCTTGACCTGCTTATAACCTTGCCAGGCATCCCAGCGAAATAAAGGTTGGCGTGCGGTTAAGGCCACCTGACGGCTGGTTGTACTGGAACTTTGCAACTCACCAAATTCAGCAGGCAAACCTTCAGACTCTGAGTTGTTGACGGACTGGTTTTTACGGGTCACATTTCCAGATAAAGTCACGGTCGGCAGCAAATTTCCGCTGGCAATCCCCAGATTGAGCTGATCAGATTGGTACTGCAACACATTCGCCTGCCAATTTGGATCATTTTGCTGGGCGCGTGCATACGCTTCTTGTAAATCCAGGGCAAAAATCGCCGGACTAATTAATAGCAATAAACAGGCCATGACACTGCGTTTTAATTTCATTTTATAGTGTTAACCCCTAACAGCCATTCAGATCAAAAAATTCTGGCGCTTTAAGCTAAGCCATACTAAAGAGATCTCTTGAATTTTTACGTATGATTTTTATTAATTTTTTAATATAAAGATCAATTTTTATCCATCATTAATTCAATTTTCTGGCTCCCATACCGGCAATGTAACAAAGCAATTCACAATACTAAACATAGTATTTTAGTTTGATCTATACAATATCTCCCAGTAAGGCCGTTATTTTCTGAATTCACCTATATATACAGAGTCCTGAAGCATAGTGTTAATGCCATTCCCGTCGATATTCAAAGCCTGTGTGCTTGCTGGTAGCGTGCTGCTTCTTGGGGGCTGCCAACAGCCCTCAGATCCACAGATCCAGGTCGAACAGACTGAGGCGAAGCAAACGCAAAGTCCAGTCAGTGACTTTAGCCTCATGTGCCAGAATATTGAAAAAAATATGTCCCAGATTAATGACCAGCGCACGACGTTTGCGCTGGAGCAGATTAATCAGGATCTTAAAGTGTGCCTGCCGTTGATGGACTTGGCGGAGCAGAAGCAACTGATGCAGCGCTCTACCGAAATGTATCAGCGCTTTTTAAAGGTGGATCGCACCGAATTTCAGCAACGCGCCTTTGAGCAGTATGCACTGGAAATGGCGCAGCATCCCACCATTCAGCATGCGCATTTTCAACAGCTCACCTCACGTGACCAGTATCTGTTAAAACACAAGGGGCAGGCTTATGTAGAACTGCTGGATCTGGGGGATGGCACTTTACATTATCGCCGCAGTCCGGAATATCTGGCGCGTATTTTTGCCCCTTATTTACCGGCCGCTGAAAAAGCCTTTATTGAAAATCTGGCGGAACAGAATATGGAACCGGTGCTGGTGGAAAAACGCCTGCAGATTGAAGCCACTGATATTGCAGCCCGCAGTCTGCTTTGGGAAGACTATCTCAAGACTTATCCGAATAGCAGTTATAAACGCGATGCTGAATATCTGCTGAAGCAATATACCTATTTCCTGTTTAGAGGTACCGAGCAATCCCCGGTGTCGGAAGATTATCGCGATCGTTATGCTGTGGATACCAGTCATCTGGAAACTATTATTGGACTATCAAACGGCCAGAAATCAACGCTGTCCACACAGGCACGCCTGTTTCTGGAATTTCTGGACATGACTCCGGAACAGCGCCAACAAGTCTTGCCTGCCGATTATAGAAACCGCTCGGAAGCAGAACAGATTCTGTACTATGCCCAGATCAGCCCGCCCTCACAAAAATATGATAAAGACTGCTTTACCGATGCCATCTGTATC
Source organism: Acinetobacter sp. CIP 102136 (assembly GCF_000369685.1). Lineage (GTDB taxonomy): Bacteria > Pseudomonadota > Gammaproteobacteria > Pseudomonadales > Moraxellaceae > Acinetobacter > Acinetobacter fasciculus. Next base: position 287,157 of record NZ_KB850140.1, on the reverse strand, counting down.
TAGTTGGGATCAGTTTCACCTTCAATCAATATCGCCATGTCTAAATCAATCCTCGTTTAAAGTTGAGCGATTTAGACCTGTTTATTCTGCCTAAACTGAGCTAAGCTTTAGCCTCGCTTGACGGAGCGCGAGTAATGCCTCGCTGAGATCATGTGATTCCTTTTATCGTTATCAGGAATTGAGCATGAGTACCGTTGAACCTGATCAGGTTAATACCTGCGTAGGAATCAAGCCAGCTAAAAACCCAGCCCTTGCTTTATCTGTTCAGGATAAATCTGCCTACGTTTTTGGTCGTGCTTGATTCGTTGATGTCATCATAAGGATCATAGCCATGAACCAGTTAACGAATCTTTCTTCTGAAACCACTCTCTCCGCTCATGAACAGGAAGCACGCGATTTAACGCGAATTCTGCCTGCCTCACGTAAAGTCTATCTGCAAGGCTCCCGTCCTGATATTCAGGTACCGATGCGGGAGATTTCCTTAAGTGAAACCCCGACCAGTCTGGGCGGTGAACATAATCCGCCATTAATGGTCTATGACACGTCTGGTGTTTATACTGACCCCGATGTGACGATTGACCTGAACAAAGGTCTGCCGAATATTCGTGAAAGCTGGATTGAGCAGCGCAACGATAGTGAAATTCTGGATCAGCTCAGTTCTGAATTTGGCCGCCAGCGTTTACGCGATATCCGTACCGCTGCGATCCGTTTCGCGCATATTCAAAAACCACGCAAAGCCAAATGCGGCCGCAACATCACCCAGATGCATTATGCCAAGCAAGGCATTATCACACCGGAAATGGAATACATTGCCATTCGTGAAAACCTACGTCAACTCGATGGTGTCGATATGCGCCAGCATCCGGGCCAGAATTTTGGTGCAAAAAACCTGACTGAAATTACGCCAGAATTTGTGCGTCAGGAAGTCGCCGCCGGCCGCGCGATTATTCCGGCCAATATCAATCATCCGGAACTGGAACCGATGATCATCGGGCGTAATTTTTTGGTCAAAATCAATGCCAATATTGGTAATTCTGCACTCGGTTCAAGTATCGAAGAAGAAGTCTCGAAAATGACCTGGGCGACGCGCTGGGGTGCAGACACAATCATGGACCTCTCGACCGGCCAGAATATTCATGAAACCCGTGAATGGATTATCCGCAACTCTCCTGTACCAATTGGAACCGTACCGATCTATCAGGCACTGGAAAAAGTCAATGGTGTGGCCGAAGACCTGACCTGGGAGATCTTTAAAGACACCCTGATTGAACAGGCTGAACAAGGTGTGGACTATTTCACCATTCATGCCGGCGTGCTTTTAAGATATGTACCGCTGACTGCCAACCGTTTGACCGGTATCGTATCGCGTGGCGGTTCGATCATGGCGCAGTGGTGTCTGGCACATCATCAGGAAAACTTCTTGTATACCCATTTCGATGAAATCTGCGAGATCATGAAAGCTTATGACGTATCGTTTAGTCTCGGCGATGGCCTACGTCCGGGCTGTGTGCAGGATGCCAATGACGAAGCGCAATTTGCCGAACTTCGAACTTTGGGCGAACTGACCCACCGTGCCTGGGAGCATGATGTTCAGGTGATGATTGAAGGCCCGGGCCATGTCCCGATGCATATGATCAAGGAAAATATGGATCTGCAACTGGAAGTCTGTAAAGAAGCACCCTTTTATACCTTGGGGCCACTCACCACCGATATCGCACCGGGTTATGACCATATTACTTCGGCAATAGGAGCCGCGATGATTGGCTGGTACGGCACCGCAATGCTGTGTTATGTGACGCCTAAAGAGCATCTCGGTTTACCCAATAAAAAGGATGTCAAAGACGGCATTATTACCTACAAGATTGCCGCACATGCAGCCGATCTGGCCAAAGGTCATCCGGGTGCGCAAGCCCGGGATAATGCCCTGTCCAAGGCGCGTTTTGAGTTCCGCTGGGAAGACCAGTTTAACTTGAGTCTGGATCCGGACACGGCGCGCAGCATGCATGATGAAACCATGCCGAAAGCCGCGCATAAATCCGCGCACTTTTGTTCCATGTGCGGACCAAAGTTCTGTTCAATGAAGATTAGCCAGAATGTTCGTGATTATGCCAGTCAACAGGCCAATCCTGATCAGCCGGCAAGCTCTCAGGCCGAAATTGAAGCCGGCATGAATCAGATGAAAGCCAGCTTCCACAACTCTGGTCAAAATTTATACCACAAACTATAAAACTGTAAAAAAAACAGTTGTCTTCAAAAAAAACTCAGATAGGATGAAAATAAATCAATTCATTCTATCTGAGCATATGAATATTATTAAACAGGCCTCTTATAATAAAAAAGACTTTAGCGTAGAGGCACGTGAGTTCTTGTACCAGGGATTTATTCAGGTAGAAAAAGTCAGCCTGAAACACCGTTTATTTAATCAGGAAAGCTCAACCCCTATTTTGCAACGTGAGCTGATTCATCGGCCAGAAGCAGCGGGTGTGCTGATGTACAATCATCAACAGCAGAAATTCGGCCTGATCGAACAGTTCCGGATTGGCGGACTGGATGATATCGACTCTCCTTGGCAACTCGAAGTAATTGCTGGCGTTCTGGATGGCGATGAAGCGCCTGAAACATGCATCCGTCGCGAAGCACTCGAAGAATCAGGCTGTACCCTGGATGAGCTGCAGCACATTTTCAGCTTCTATCCGTCCGCCGGGGCATGTTCCGAATTATTTCATTTATATGTGGCGCAGACCGAATTGCCTGAACAGGGCGGTATTTTTGGCATGCCGGATGAAGGTGAAAATATCCAGCTGCATATTCTGGATTATGCTGATATTCCGTCCTTGCTCACGAATGGTCGCTTAAGAAATGCACCTGTCATTATGGCCTTGCAATGGTTGCAACAACATATTCATACTGCAGGAATATGTCTAAGGGGAAAGACATGAGTTTTCAGCAGTCAAGCATAAACACACAGCCAGATTGGACCATTATCCAGATTTCTGATACCCATTTGATGGATCGGGAAGAGCTGGAATTTGCCCGGATGAATCCCGAGCAGAGTTTTCACGAGGTGATGCAGCAGATCCAACAGCGCTTTCCCCAAATGGATGCACTGATTCATACCGGTGATCTGGCACAGGTGCCGGTCGAGCAGACTTATCAACGCTATTTAGCATTTGTCCAGTCTTTAAACGTGCCGTATTATCAGATTCCAGGTAACCATGACGATTCTCGGGTGTTCCCTTTTCACCAGCATGCGAATCAGGTACATGCCATTCATTTTGGCACCTGGACCATGATCCTGTTAAATAGTGCCGTTCAAGGCAAGATCGATGGCTGGGTGGAACAAGCTCAACTCGATCAATTGGACCAATTATTGCTTGAATTTAAGCATCAGCATGTCATTGTCGCTTGCCATCATCATCCTTTTGCGATGAAATCGTACTGGATTGATCAGCACCGGCTGAAAAATGCTGAAGATTTAAAAGATGTACTGGCTCGGCATCATAATATCAAGCTGGTTCTGTTTGGTCATGTGCATCAGGATTCCTGCAACGAATGGCATGGCATCTACTTTTTATCCACGCCATCGACCAGTGTGCAGTTTAAACCTAAAAGTGAAGATTTCGCGCTAGATCAGGCGGCACCAGGTTATCGTGTATTACATTTGCAACAAAATGGTGAGTTTGATACCTATATTGAACGGGTGGCATTGAGCCAGCAAAATATTAATACCGAAATTTCAGGTTATTAACTTTTCAATTTGTTTTTTTTGCATTACTTTATTGCAACCAAAGGAAATGTGATATGCATAGTCCAGACATCAAAGACTATCAATAAGCATAAAAAGTCTATATGATGACGGCCCCCATAGGAGGATAATCTTTCTACAGGGTGGATAAAAAACTGCATATCACCATATTTTTTGCGTAGCAATCATACGCATAGATGAGGAATGCCCTAAATGGCGAATGACAACCAAAATCAAGTCTTAGACAATCAAACTGATGTTGTAGAAGAGAAAGCTGCAAAGCGCGTACGCAAATCTAAGCCTAAAACGACTGACGGTGGTTCTACTGCTAGCTTATTTGGTATTGAACCTTATCAACCTAAAAAAAATGAAGAATACATGTCTGAAGGTCAGCTTCAGCATTTCCGCCAAATCTTGCTGGCTTGGAAAGCTGAGTTGATGTCAGAAGTGGATCGTACCCTCAATACGATGCAAGACGAAAATACTGCTCTTCCAGATGTGAATGACCGTGCGACTCAGGAAGAAGAGTTTGCGATTGAGTTACGTACCCGTGACCGTGAACGTAAACTGATTCGTAAAATCGAACAGTCGATCGAAGCAATCCAGAATGATGACTATGGTTTCTGTGAAACTTGTGGTATCGAGATTGGCTTGCGTCGTTTAGAAGCACGTCCAACGGCTACTTTATGTATTGACTGCAAAACCCTTGCAGAGATCAAAGAGAAGCAAAATAACGGTTAAGTATGTCTGTAAATAATCCTCCCCTAACCCCTCCTTTAAAAAAGGAGGGGGACAACAGGATGGCTTATGTGGGCCGGTTCGCGCCATCGCCAACCGGCCCTTTGCATTTTGGCTCCCTCATTACCGCAGTTGCCAGTTACTGCGATGCCAAAGCCAATCAAGGCACATGGCTGGTCCGGATTGAAGACACCGATATTCCCCGCATTTATCCCGGCAGCGAAGAGCATATCCTGCGTGCCATGGATGCCTTTCAGCTTGAACCTGATGCCGAAATCATTTTCCAGAAAGACCGTTTAGATATTTACGAAGGTGTCATTCAGCAATTACGTCAGCAAGGTCTGGTTTATGCCTGCCAATGCACCCGTAAAATGCTCGGTTCCAATCATATCTATCAGGATACCTGCCGCGACTTGGGTCTGGCTTTTGAACATCAGGCTATTCGTTTAAAAATTGAAGATGTTGAAATCTGTTTTGAAGACCGGCTACAAGGTCGGCACTGTTCAGAACTGAAAAAAGATCTGGGCGATTTTGTCTTAAAACGTCGTGATGGCATTATCAATTACCAGCTGGCAGTAGTAGTCGATGACTATTTGCAAGGCATGACTCATGTGGTACGTGGGGCTGATCTTTTAGATAATACCGAACGGCAAATCTATCTGGGACAGTTACTCGGTTATCCGCGTCTGAGCTATATGCATCTACCGCTGGCAATGAATGATCAGGGGCAAAAACTGTCAAAACAGAATCTGGCCCAAGCACTGGATTTAACTCAGGCACCCCAATTATTAAAACAGGCACTTCAGGCTTTGCATCAGGCTGAAGTTGATTTGGACACTCCCGATCGGATGCTACAACAGGCGGTAGTACAATGGGACATTGAGCGGATTCCACATACAACTGAGCTACAAGGTCACTATTTATAAAAACAGCTTTTCACTTAAGCTAGACTTCTAGAATGAAAAATTGATAGGAAGAAGAGTATGTTTTTTATTTTTGGCGTCGGCCCTAAAACCAAAACAATTGAGAAAAGCCAGTTTCTGTGTCCGGTCTGCCGTACTCGTTCGGGCTATGAGCTAAAACAGCAGCGTAATTATTTTTCTTTATTTTTTATACCCTTGATTCCACTTTCCAAGCCTAAATCTGCTTTTGTGACCTGTTCCAATTGTGGAACCGCAATGCCGAGCACGGTACTGGACCATGCTCAGCCAGAGCCAGGACGAAACTCCAATCTAGAAGCTTGATTCTTCGCGGCTTGGATTGACCTGACGCGTGGTCGAATCAATTTTCAGAATCAGACTGATCATGACCGCACAGATAATCAGGGATGAACCGCCATAACTAATAAATGGCAAGGTCAAACCCTTGGTCGGCAACATGCCCATATTCATACCGGCATTCACCAGAATCTGTAACAGGAAAATGATACTGATGCCATAAGCCAGATAGCCGGCACGCAAATATTGATGCTGCAAGGCGCGGTGTCCAATGCGAATACAGCAAACCAGCATGGTGAAGGACAAGATCAGGATGGTTGAAATGCCTAAAAAGCCAAATTCTTCACCCAAAATTGCCAGCATGAAATCGGTATGCGCCTCAGGCAAATAAGACATTTTCTGGATACTATGTCCCAAGCCTACCCCTGCCCATTCCCCACGGCCAAAGGCCATAAGGGCATTAGAGAGCTGATAACCGGTGCCTAAGGGATCTTCCCAAGGATTCGAAAAAGACAGCAGACGTTGCAGACGATACGGTTCCAACAGAATCGCGGCAGCAAATGCGCCGACCAAGGTCATAAAAGCCACACCGAACTGAATCCACGGCGCACCCGCCAGAAAGAACACGCCAAGCATGGTTAAGGTAATTACCACGGTTGCACCCAAGTCAGGCTCGAGAATAATCAAACCGACGGTAGCACCCATGATGGCACTTAAACGGACCAGACCCTTGATATTATTCCGTACTTCTTCCGCACGGCGCACCACGTAGTCTGCAGTAAAAATTGCCATCATCACTTTGGCGACTTCCGAAGCCTGTAAGGTAAAGCCTGCGATCCGAATCCAGCGTTTGGAACCATTGACTTCCGTCCCGACAAATAGCACGGCCACCAAAAGTACGATGGTAATAATCCACAAAAAGAAAGTGTTATTAAACCAGACTTTTAAGGGGATTTTATAAGCCAGAAAAGCTGCTACGGCAGCGACAAAAATCGAAATCCCATGTCGGCTAATATAGTGAAACGGATTTTCATGCATACGTTCTGCATAGGGCATCGAGGCCGATGCCACCATGATCGAACCAATGCAGAGCAAAGCCAACACACAGAAAATCAATACATTCCGTGGATTCACTTCAGCAGGTATTCTAGGTATCCACTGCGTATAAAATTGATTTAATTTATTGATCGTAGTCTGAGCAAACCCAGCCATATCACGAATCCTTGTTATTCTTAATTGAGTTCATTCACATACGCAACAAACTTGCGACCACGCTCAGGATAACCCGAGAACATATCAAAACTTGCGCATGCAGGAGACAATAGCACGACATCATGTGCCTGAGTGTGCTTTTGGCAGATTTCTACTGCCTGCTGCAAGCTGTCCGCATGAATCAGTTCAGTCGTACCCGCAATCGCTGCTTCAATGACGGGACGATCTTCACCGATTAATACCGCTACTTTGGCATATTTGCTTAATGATTCACGCAAGGCTTTAAAGTCCTGCCCTTTGCCCTGACCACCGAGAATAATCGCGACCTTACCGCCTTGAGCTTCAATCGCTATCCCTAAACCGTCCAGCGCCGCCAAGGTTGCACCGATATTAGTGCCTTTAGAGTCGTTATAATAACGTACGCCTTGCACTTCTTTAACGAATTCACAGCGATGTTCCAGACCTTTAAAGGTCTTTAAGGTATTCAACATGCTTTCCAGTGGCAGGCCAATCGCTTCACCCAGTGCCAGACAGGCTAAGGCATTGGCAACATTATGCGTGCCCTGCATATACATCTCGGTACTTTTCAGCAGACGCTCACGACCACGCGCCAGCCAGATGCTGCCATCCGTATCCTTGAGAATACCGTACTGGTTCATATCCGGTGCATTTAGACCAAAGCTTTGTATCGGTGTTACGTCTGGCACCAGAGGACGGGTCAAAGAGTCATCACGGTTATAGACGACTTTTTTTACACCCTGGAAAATCCGGTGTTTCGCCGTGTGATAACCCATCATATCGCCATGACGATCTAGATGATCTTCACTCATGTTCAACACCACCGCGACTTCAGCTGCCAGATTTGAGGTGGTTTCCAGCTGAAAACTGGACAGCTCGAGTATATACAGCTCAGGATCGTCTTTAGTCAGGTCTAGCGCAGGACGGCCTAAGTTACCACCGACAGCGACTTTTTTACCTGCATCTGCTGCCATTAAACCAATCAAGGTAGTCACGGTACTTTTGGCATTAGAACCGGTAATCGCCACAATAGGCTTATCCGTAGCACGGCGTAAAATCTGGATTTCACTGACCACCGGAATACCCTTGTTAATCGCTGCCTGAATTTCAGGAAGTTTAGGATCAAGCCCCGGGCTGATCACGATTTCTTCTGCAGACAGCAACAGCTCGGCATCAAACTGACCAAAACTGGTCTGAACCTCAGCGGGTATCTGGTCATGTCCGGGCGGGTTAGCTCTAGAATCTGTTACTGCAACGCGGTAGCCCTGACTATGCAAGAAATTGACTGCTGCAACACCTGATATTCCGAGTCCTGCAACGACTTTTAACCCACCACGTTGTATTAACATTTTCGCCCCATATTTTGGTCTATTTTGAAACTGACGAAATGGTAGCACTTTGCTGTTTTGAATGCCTTTTCTGATTGGCTTTTCTGCACATTTTTTTGTGTCCATGCGTAAAAAAACCGTCATGATCATGACGGTTTTTAAAATTCAGCCAGAAAAGGAAATTATTTCCATTTCACCGCTTGTTGGGCTGGCTTTTCTTCTGAACTTTTTTCTGAAACCGGACAGGCACAGTTGCCACCACAGCCTGCAGCCATACCCGGTTGCAGCCATTTGGCCAGACGCTTCCAGCCCTTGGCTGCACAGGCATCAGACAGCTTCTGGAAGACTGAGTTAGAGGTGTTCGGAAACACCTTTTTGAATACGACCAGCATGCTCCAAAGCACCAGTGCTGCCACAATGAAAATTTCAATCATCTCAATCTCCCATACATATACAATGCAGCACACTCAATTGGCCAAGGCCAAACTGAGATTTAGCCCAAATAATATGAAGCAATTTGATAAGTCAGGAATGACATGAAATATGCCAGACCAAACAGGTAAATGGTCATGATACTGACAGTTTTCCAGGAACCCGTTTCACGTTTCACCGTTGCCAGGGTCGCCAGACAGTGTGGTGCATAAATAAACCACACCAGCAAAGACAAACCTGTCGCCACTGACCAGCCCAGATCACCTCCACCGCTGATCAGCGCAGCCAGACCTTCAGACATCGCATCTTCATCAACTGCCGACATCGCATAGACTGTGCCCAGTGCTGCAACGACCACTTCACGCGCTGCCATCGCCGGAATCAGGGCAATACAGATCTGCCAGTTAAAACCGAGGGGTGCAAAGATCGGTTGCATCAGATGACCGAGCATCCCTGCCAATGAATAATCAATGGCCGGCAGGGTTGCACCTTCTGGTGGCTGCGGGAACGTACACAGGAACCACAGCACAATCGATAAGGCGAAGATGATGCCGCCGACACGTTTCAAGAAGATTTTGCCGCGATCCAATAAGCCGATCCAGACGTTCTTCAAGTCCGGAAAACGGTAGCTTGGCAGTTCCATCAGCAGCATGTGCTGTGATTTATCTTTGTGGAAGAATTTCAACACAAAAGACACCAGCAAGGCACTTACGATACCTGCCATATAAAGACCGAAGAGCACCAGACCTTGCAGATTCAGGAAGCCCCAGACAGTTTGTGCGGGTACAAATGCCGCAATCAGCAAGGCATAAACCGGCAAACGCGCCGAACAGGTCATTAAAGGTGCAACAAAAATCGTGGTTAAACGATCTCGTGGATCACTAATGGTCCGCGATGCCATAATGCCGGGAATGGCACAGGCAAAGCTGGACAATAACGGAATAAAGGCACGTCCTGACAAACCGGCTTTAAACATCAGTTTATCGAGCAAGAATGCTGCACGCGGTAAATAACCCGATTCTTCCAGTACCAGAATAAAGAAGAACAAAATCAGAATTTGTGGCAGGAATACGACTACTCCGCCTGCACCGGCAATAATCCCATCTACCACCAGACTATTCAGCAAGGGATGCGAAATATATTCGCCGAGGAACTCACCCAACCAGCCGAAGAAGGATTCAATCCCATCCATAAACGGCGCAGCCCAGGCAAATACCGCCTGGAAAATCACGAACATCATCACGGCCAGACTAATTAAGCCCAGTACCGGATGCAGAAAAATCTTATCGAGGAAATCGGTACGTTTATCTTCCTGATCGACGAAATTGACCACGTCATTCAGAATGTTTTCCACGCGCTGGTGACTGTCGCCTTTCAAGCCGCTGAGTTCGGTCTGGGGTACAGAATACTTGCCTTGATCCAGGGCGTTTTTCAGGTTTTCAATGCCTGAACTGCGCACAGCCACCGTTTCTACCACAGGTACGCCCAGTCGCTCAGACAGCTTCTGAGTATTGATCTGCATGCCACGCCGGCGTGCTTCATCCATCATGTTCAGCACGACCAGCACTGGACGACCCAGCGCAATCATTTCCAGCACCAGACCCAAATGCAATTTCAGATTGGTGGCATCTACCACACACAAAAATGCATCCTGCTCCTGCTCTTCCGCAATTTTACCTTGTACCACATTGCGGGTGATTTCTTCATCCGGACTGGTCGCATCCAGACTATAGGTTCCCGGCAAATCCAGTACCCGTACCGCTTTGCCTGAGGCAAGCTGAAACGTACCGACTTTACGTTCAACCGTCACACCCGCATAGTTACCGACTTTTTGGCGTGTTCCGGTTAAATGGTTGAATAATGAAGTTTTACCGCAGTTAGGGTTACCGACAAGGGCAATACGTAATGTATCACTCATGCCGACACCGCCTGTTCGATTTCAATTTTGGCTGCTTCTGATTTACGCAAAGCAAAACGTGTGAATCCAACTTGAATCAAAATGGGATCTCCACCAAAAATACCTTTAGTAATGACCTGTACCTTTGTACCTGGTACAAAGCCTAAAGTTTCCAAACGACTCGCGACGACATCGTGTAGAGCACTTTCACCATCAGTTGTTCGACTCACTTTTCGAATGATGGCAATTTGTTTTGCTTTTAAATCAGACAAACGCACCGTGAAATTCCTAAACTATTTTGTACAGTATACAAACAAATGAGAATAATTAACAAATAAGATTAATTACATTTCGATTTAGCCTTATACCACATCGACACTGTCATAAAATTACACTACAGTGGAGAATACCAATCCCGATTATCGCTTTTTTAGATCAGATCCTTTCACCCTATGCTGAATAAAAAACCCCGTATTCCTGCCCCTGTCCAGATTCCTGATGCGTTCAGTTATTTGCAGGGTTTTCGTGATTATCTGATTGCGCAGACTGTCAGCCCGCATACCCGCAATGCCTATTTGTCCGATCTGGTGCAATGTGCAGAATGCCTGAGCAAGCCTCTACCGGAATGGAATCATGATGATATTTCCGATGTACTGATTGCGCTGACCAAACAGCAAAAAAGTCCACGTTCGATTGCCCGCTGCCTGTCTGCCTTGCGTTCATTTTATAAATTTCTGCGCGAGCAAAAACTGCGTAGTGACAATCCGGTGGCTGCACATAAAACCCCAAAACTGGGCCGGGCCTTACCCAAAGATCTCTCCGAAGCAGATGTCGAAGCCTTAATTCATGCCCCTAATATCAACACGGCATTAGGACTGCGTGATCGAGCCATGTTCGAAGTGCTGTATGCCTGCGGACTCCGGGTGACCGAACTGATTAACTTACGTCTGGAACTGATCAACTTAAAACAGGGGTATTTACGTATCGTCGGTAAAGGTAATAAAGAACGCCTGGTTCCGATGGGACAAATGGCTTGTGAATGGGTAGAAAAATATCTGAACGAAGCCCGTCCGCAACTGTATAAGACTTCGACCGATTATCTGTTTCTGACCCAGCATGGCGGCATCATGAGCCGACAGAATTTCTGGTATGCGATTAAGCGTTATGCGCTGCAGGCCGGCATTCAGTCCGAACTGTCACCGCATACCTTACGTCATGCCTTTGCGACACATTTACTCAATCATGGCGCAGACTTACGCGTAGTGCAGATGTTGCTCGGGCATACTGATCTGTCTACCACCCAAATTTATACCCATGTGGCACAGGTACGGATGCAACAGCTGCATGCCACCCATCATCCACGTGCTTAAAACATATCCGGATGGAATAAACTGAGAAGTTTGACGTGTGGGTATTTTTTTTTGTTATGCTAATACTCTGTTTTTAATCCAAGAAGAAAAGGGTTTTTTATGACATTTGCCCGCTCAAAAATTTTTATGGCTTGCACACTTGCTGCTGGTTTGGGTCTGACTGCGTGTTCCAATTCCACTAACAACGATAAAAAGCAAGAGTTGACTGCAAGCGCACCGGCGACGGGCGAAGCCTCTACCCTAACCGAACGTAATGCAGAACAGCGTCTGGCGTCTACGTTGGAAAAGCATTTCAAAACTGCTGGCATCAGTGCCAAAATTACCGACATTAAAGCCACTGAAGTTCCAAACCTGTACTGGGTGAGTCTGGAAGGCATGTCTGCGGTCTATGTCACCAGTGACGGCAAATACCTGATTCAGGGCGATGTGATCCGTCTCGGCGACAAACAGCTACACAATGTCAGCGAAAACCTGCAGGCAGGCATCAACAATAAACTCTTTGCTGAACTCAAGCCAGCAGACTTGCTGGTCTATCCAGCTAAAGGCAAAGCCAAGCATGTGGTCTATGTGTTTACCGATGTCAGCTGTCCGTATTGCCATAAATTCCATGAGCAAATGGATGAGATGAATGCCAAAGGCATTGAAGTGCGTTATATCGCCTGGCCGCGTGGTGAACAGCATATGCCAGCCATGGAAGCGATCTGGTGCAGTGCCGACCGCCGTAGTGCCTTTGACCAGGCGATTGCGGGTGCACAGATTAGTGCAGAGAAGTGTGAAAATCCTGTTCAAGATCAATATCAAATGGGTCTAAATATGGGTGTGAATGGTACCCCTGCCATTTATAATTCAGCAGGTACTTATCTAGGTGGTTATATGTCTACATCGGAATTATTGAATCGGCTTAAATAACTCATTTTAATACGTTATTTAACTTTATTTTATAGATAAAGATATTCTGAAATGACCCTAGAGTCAGGCGGGTTTTTTAGCTATGATCTAGGCTCTTGTAAAAAACTGTTTAATTTGGAGTGTGACGTGAAACCAGTTCGTCTGGCAATCCTCGGTCTTGGTACTGTAGGTGGTGGTGCCTTGAAACTATTAAAAGAAAATGCTGCTGAGATCAAACGTCGCACCGGTCGTGAAATTGAAATTACCCATGTAGGCACCCGTCGTCCACGTCCTGATCTGGATCTGCCAGAATCGGTTAAACAAAGTGCCGACTTGATGGACATCGTACGTCAACCTGATGTAGACGTCGTGGTTGAAGTCATGGGCGGAATTCATCCTGCTTTTGAAATTATTATGGAAGCCATGAAACATGGCAAACATATTGTAACGGCCAACAAAGCACTCTTGGCTGAACACGGCAACGAACTGTTTAAAGTGGCTGAAGACAATGCCGTACAGATTGCCTATGAAGCCGCAGTGGCTGGTGGCATTCCGATTATTAAAGTGATTCGTGAAGGTCTGGCAGCCAACAAGATTGAATGGCTGGCCGGTATTATTAACGGTACGGGTAACTTCATTCTCAGTGAAATGCGTGAAAAAGGCCGTGCTTTTGAAGATGTGCTGAAAGAGGCTCAAGAACTGGGTTATGCTGAAGCTGATCCGACCTTTGATGTGGAAGGTATTGATGCTGCGCACAAGCTCACCATTCTGGCCTCATGTGCCTTTGGTATTCCGCTACAGTTTGACAAAGTCTTTACTGAAGGCATTGGCAAAGTCACTGCACAAGACGTGAAATATGCCGAAGACCTCGGTTTCCGGATTAAACACCTAGGTATTGCTCGCCGTACCGATGCCGGGATTGAACTTCGTGTACACCCGACCCTGATTCCAGATGACCAGCTGATTGCCAATGTGAATGGTGTAAAAAATGCGGTTCTGGTACAAGCTAATGCGGTCGGCCCTACACTGTACTATGGCGCTGGCGCAGGTGCAGGACCAACGGCTTCTGCGGTTGTTGCCGATGTGGTCGATATTGTTCGTGACATCATTTATACAGAAGATGGCGCAGGCACCATTCCACAACTGGCTTTTGAAGCGCTCAGTGATTTACCGATCTTGAGTCGTGAACAAATGACTACCGGCTATTACATCCGTATTAATGCCGAAGATCAGATGGGCGTGCTTGCCGATGTCACCACGATTCTCAGTCGTGCCGGCATCAGTATTGATGCGATCATGCAGCAACCACGTTTATCCAAAGACCTTATTCCTATCGTGATTCTGACTGATCCTATCGTCGAATCAAAAATGGATGCAGCGCTTTCACAAATTCAAGCATTACCCGTCATTCATGGCGAAATTGTACGAATTCGTTTAGAATCGCTTGATAATTAATCGGGTTGAGGGGAGGATTCCCCTTGCCAAGCTCTACACACAATTGGAACATCATCATGTCGAATGCCAATCGTTATACTGGTTTAGTTGACCGCTATCGCGACCGTTTACCAGTGTCTGCAACTACTCGTGCGATCTCTTTGGGTGAAGGTAATACTCCACTGATCAAGCTTGAGAATATTCCACGCATTATTGGTAAAGATGTTGAAATTTATGTGAAGTACGAGGGCTTAAACCCGACTGGTTCATTTAAAGACCGCGGTATGACTATGGCGGTGACCAAAGCCGTTGAAGAAGGCTCTAAAGCCATCATCTGCGCATCTACTGGTAACACCTCTGCAGCAGCGGCTGCATACGCTGCGCGTGCCGGCATTAAAGCATTCGTGCTCATCCCTGAAGGCAAAATTGCCATGGGTAAAATGGCACAAGCGATGATGTATGGTGCGATCACCATGCAAATTCGCGGTAACTTCGATGACGGTATGCGTCTAGTTAAGGAAGTTGCCGATCAGGCTCCGGTGACGATTGTAAATTCAATCAACCCGTACCGCCTGCAAGGTCAAAAAACCATTGCTTATGAAATTGTTGAAGCTTTAGGTCGTGCACCGGATTATCACTGCCTGCCTGTAGGTAACGCGGGTAACATCACTGCACACTGGATGGGTTATACCGAAGCGGTGGCTAACCAGTCGAAAGAAGAATTTGAGCAAGTCGTTTACGATGCTGAAACTGATGCTTTCACTGGTCCTAAACCGGCTGGCTTGCCAATCATGGCAGGTTACCAAGCCTCTGGTGCTGCACCGTTCCTTCGTGGCGGTCCAGTAGAAAACCCGGAAACTGTTGCAACTGCGATTCGTATCGGCAATCCGCAAAGCTTCAATCATGCTAAAGCGGTTGTTCGTGATTCAAACGGCTGGTTCGATGAACTGACTGATGCGGAGATTCTCGAAGCTCAACGTCTGCTTTCTATGTATGAAGGTGTGTTCGTAGAGCCGGCATCTGCTGCGTCTGTGGGTGGTGCGATCCGTGATATTAAAGCGGGTAAAATTGCTGAAGGTTCAGTGATCGTATGTACCGTAACGGGTAACGGTCTGAAAGATCCAGACACTGCCATCAAGCAATGTGCTGATGCTGTGATGCTGTCGATTGATGCGACCATGACTCAAGTTAAAGACTCTATTCTGTCGAATATGTAATTTCGGCCAGAATTAAAAAAACCCTGCAAGTGCAGGGTTTTTTTTATGAACCAATCAATTAGATTCGTTTAGGTTGCTGGCTAACCCAACTCATTAAACGGGTCGCATCATTGGTACGCGCCTGTGAGCTGTTTGCACCTAAAAGTACCACTGCCACAGGACGGTTATTCAGAGTGGTGTGCATCACCACACAGCGCCCTGCTTCATTAATAAAACCGGTTTTAGAAATATTGATATTCCATCCGCCATTACGTACCAAGGCATTGGTATTATTCGATTTCAATACACGATAACCCAAGTTAAAGTCATAGCTTGGCGTGGTCGAGAACTGACGAATCAGGCCGTATTGAGAGGCCGTATTTACCAAGATTCCCAAGTCACGAGCTGATGCCACGTTACCCGGATGCAAACCTGTTGATTCCATAAAGCGAGTGGAGTTCATTCCCAGCTCTTTAGCTTTTGCATTCATTTTGGCAATAAACGCTGATCGACCACCGGGATAGGTCCGTGCCAAAGCGGCTGCAGCCGGATTCTCGGACTTCATCAGAGCAAACAGTAAAGCTTCAGCACGGTTCATGCTGTCCCCTGCTCTTAAAGTCGAGCTTGAGCTTTTACAGCCTGAACAGGAAAAATCAGCCTGTTGCAGGGTGATTTTTTCCGACATATTCAGACGTGCATCAGAAATCACCACCGCTGTCATCAGCTTGGTAATCGATGCAATCGGATAGGCAGTATTGGTATTTTTGCTAAACAGCACTTCACCGGTTTGCGCATCCATGACCAGTGCAGCCCGTGCATTGACAGAAGGTTGATTACTAAAATGATTAGTATCAATAATCTGCGGCGCAGTATAAGCAGGTTTGATTACTGCTGGCGCTGCTGTGCCGGCCTGACGCAAAGTGGTGGTCACTGTTGCAGACCCGGGTGGCGAAGGCTCATTGGCTGACGCATTAAAATCATCGCTCATTAACTGGTTAACTTCTTCAGAAGACCAACTAATGCTGGAACCGCCCTCTGCCGTGCCAGAATTCATAATGATTTCAGCAAAACTTGTCGTGCTCATGCTGATTAACACGGACAGGCCGAGTAGATGCCTTAAAGACTTGTTTATTTTCTTCACTATTCCTTCACTCAACTAACAGAGGTAAGATTGATTTGCGTATTATCTCTAATATGCCTTACATTTAAACACAATGCCGAACATTTTTTGTTCTTGACACTGTGTGATAAGTTTCAGATTTAATCTTGCGAATAGGATTGCTAATTTTGTACTTTCATTGCAAGCTTATTTTGCTTTATGTAACAAAAAAATGATTTTTTTAACAGAGGGAGAGCGTAGGTGATCACAGTTTTAGTTGTGGACGACCATGAATTAGTTCGTACTGGAATTTGCAGAATGCTAGAAGACCATGCGGAGGTTCAGGTAATTGGACAAGCTGAATCTGGTGAAGAAGCGATCTCTCTGGTTCGTCAACATCATCCTAATGTAGTTTTGTTAGATGTAAATATGCCGGGCATTGGCGGCGTAGAAACCACGCGCCGTCTACTTCAGAGTGCGCCGGAAACCAAAGTTCTAGCGGTCAGCGGTCTGGCAGAAGAACCTTATCCCTCCCTGTTATTGAAAGCCGGTGCCAAAGGCTATATTACTAAAGGGGCCCCGATTTCGGAAATGGTCCGTGCGATTAATAAAGTCATGCAAGGCGGCAAATATTTCAGTGCCGACATTGCGGAACAGTTAGCCAGCTCTTACCTTTCTGATACACAACAATCCCCTTTTGATGCATTGTCAGAACGTGAAATGCAAGTGGCGATGATGGTGGTGAATTGTATCAGCGCCCAGGAAATTGCCGACAAGCTCTTTGTTAGTGTTAAAACCGTGAATACTTATCGTTACCGTATTTTTGAAAAACTGAATATCGATAGCGATGTCAAACTGACTCATCTGGCGATGCGCTATGGACTCATTAAACCTTAGCCTTTGACGAGTCGCGGTGCATATGGCACAACAATCCAGTTATTCTGCACTCAATCAATATCATCTTGGTATCTGGTATAGCGCCTATCGCCTGCTAATCAGCACCGGCCTGCTGCTGATTTTTCTGCTAACCTACCCTGAACTCACCACCGATTATCAATACCCGCAGCTGTATTATTATGCGCTGGGAATCGGGGTTGCGATCAATACCGTACAGCTGTTTGCGCTGAAATGGATCAGACGACTGATCCAGCCGCAGCTGGTCATGATTTTCTTTAGCGATGTCTGCATTTTAAGTTTGCTGACTTTGGCGAGCGACGGTCCTAATCTGCAAATCGGGCTGCTGTTTGTGATTACCATCTTTTCTGCATCTTTATTATTAGATGCAAAAAAGGCCTTAGTCGTCACGCTGGTTGCTGTTATCAGCGTAATTTATCAGCATTTTATCGGCAGTATTTTTGCATTTTCATCACTCAGCAATATCAGTAATAGCGCCTTGCTGGCCTTTTTATTTTTTGTGGTCTATGGCACTGGGCAGATCGCCATACGCCGTTTTCAGATTCTGGAAAATCTAAATTTTTCTCAATCGCTGGAACTGCATCGCTTACAGAATATTAACCGCTATATTCTGGAGCAGATTGAAACCGGCTATCTGGTTCTGGATGAAAACTACCATGTGGTACTCAGTAATCCTGCCGCCTGTAATCTTCTTGGAATTGAGTCCAAATACGGCCATGAGAAATTCACTTTATCTCAGTCACAGCCAGATTTATTTGAACTGATCCATTTTGAGACACTGGAAAATGGTGAGCGCTTTCAGTTTGAATCTCAGCAAAGTCGCTATAATATTCATGTGCAGGTGCAAAAACTGATTGTGCCACATCAGACTCTAATGCTACTGGTGTTACAGGATGCCAAAAAACTGAATCAGCAGGTGCAGCAACTTAAACTTGCTGCACTGGGTCAACTCTCGGCCAGTATTGCCCATGAAATTCGCAACCCCCTAGCTGCCATTGTGCAAGCCAATGATTTATATCTGGACTCGGAAACTGAACAGCAACAGCTACTCCAGCAGATGATTGGCCGACAGGCGACCCGGATTGACCGGATTATTCAGGACACGCTGAATATGGTCAAAAATAAAGAAACCCATCCTATACCGATTCATCTCAATGATTTTATCCCGTTATTTATCCAAGAAGATCTGGCCGATATTCATGATCAGATTCAATTTAATATTGATATCCCGCTGGTGATTCAGTTTGATGAAGCACAATTCAGGCAAATCCTGATTAATCTGATTCGTAATGCCATTCGCCACAATTCAGCAGATGCTACTTATATTCAGCTGAATGTGCATCCTTATGAACATCGGGTCTGGATTGACGTACGGGATTTTGGCTCTGGCGTAGCCGTACATGATCAGGCCTTATTGTTTAAACCCTTTTTTAGCACATCGATTAGTGGTACCGGATTAGGATTGTATTTATCACATAGTTTTTGCGAAGCAAATCAGGCACAATTAAACTATATACAACAAGAACAGGGCGCATGCTTTCGCATCAGCTGTCAACGTATTACGCTTTAAAGGGGTCAAGGAAGATGAATGGGGAACAACAACCACTGGTGCTCTTGGTGGATGATGAGGAGGATTTATGTACCCTCATGCAAATGTCATTGCTGCGCATGGGAATTCGCACGCACATTGCCCATCGTTTGGAAGACGCTAAAAAATGCCTTGCCAATCATCAATATGATGCCTGTCTGACTGACCTAAACCTGCCCGATGGCAATGGTTTGGAGTTACTGGACTGGATTGGCAGCCTCTATCCGGCACTTCCGGTCGCAGTTCTGACCGCCTATGGCAACATGGAAATCGCCATTGCTGCGCTCAAAGCCGGGGCCTTTGATTTTGTCAGCAAACCGATCAATCAGAAACATCTGGAACAACTCTTACAAAAAGCCCTGAATAAACCGGTGGATTATTCGCATAATAATCCAAATGAAGCGCTTGAACATAAAATGCTGATTGGACAATCCCTGCCGATCCAGCAACTACGTATTACCTTACAAAAAATTGCCCGATCCCAAGCACCGGTTTTTATCACTGGTGAATCGGGAACAGGTAAAGAAGTCGTGGCCAATCTGGTCCATCGCCTGAGTAACCGCAATGAAGGTCCTTTTATTGCGATTAACTGTGGCGCCATTCCGACTGAGTTGATGGAAAGTGAACTGTTTGGACATAAAAAAGGCAGCTTTACCGGCGCTGCTCAGGACAAACAGGGACTGATTCAATCTGCCCATGGTGGCAGTCTGTTTCTGGATGAAATTGCAGAATTACCGCTTTCTATGCAGGTCAAATTGTTACGTGCCGTACAGGAAAAACGTATTCGTCCACTCGGTTCGGATACCGAAATTGATGTGGATTTCCGTGTGATCAGTGCCACGCATCAGGATCTGGAAGCCTTGGTGCAACAAGGCAAATTCCGTCAGGATTTATATTTCCGTATTCATGTGATGGACCTGACTTTACCGCCACTACGTGAACGCGGCCAGGATATTCTGTTATTGGCCGAACACTTTATTCAGAAGATTTGCCAGGAATGGGGCATTCCCAATAAAAAACTGACCGAACGTAGCAAAGAGTTCTTATTGGGACAATATTATCCAGGTAATGTGCGTGAATTGCGTAATATTATGGAACGCGCAATTACTTTAAGTGATGAAGAGCGGATTGATCTTCAGCATTTGCAGAGTGCACCGCTACGTCATGCGCTTAACAGCCCTCAGGAGATAAATACGCTCACGAGCGAGATCATTGCGACCGAAACCCTGATTGCACCTAAAAAGCTGCCTGAAGAGGGTCTAGAACTATATTTGGAAAAGGTCGAGAAAGAAATTTTACTGAATGCGCTGAATCTGACCCATTGGAACCGGACACTGGCCGCCAAAAAACTCGGCATGTCATTCCGTTCCCTGCGCTATCGTTTGAAAAAGTTCGGACTGGATACCGAAGAAGACGAATAATTATTTTTGCAGGAGCAGCAAGTCTGTGACATGTTCCAGATAACTCTCCTCACGCATTTCCTGCTTAAACGGATAGTTGAAATGCGGCTGTACGCCCCGCCCTTCAATCATCTGGCCACTCGGGCTAAAGTATTGCGATACTGTCATCTGTAGAGCCGAACCGTTGCTTAAAGGAAAGAGTTTCTGTACTACGCCTTTGCCATAGCTTTTTTCGCCTACGACCCAGGCACGGTTATGTTCTTTCAGGGCTGCTGTAAACACTTCTGCTGCAGAAGCCGAGCGGTTATTAATCAATACCCCAACTTTCAGATTCTGAAACTCAAAACTCGGCAAGGCCTGAAATTGCTGATTACCTTCAGCGCGGCTTTTGGTCGACACAATCACGCCCTGATTCAAAAATAAATCGGCAGATTCAACTGCAGCCGAGAGTAAGCCACCGGGATTATTGCGTAAATCAAATAGCACGGCTTTTAAGCGCTTGTCGGCATGGCTTTCAATCAGGCGCTTGATTTCATTGGCAGTATCTTGCTGAAAAACCTTGACCTGTAAAATCAGCACCTGATTATTGTGCAAGCTCGATTTAATTTCAGTATCCAGTTTGGTATTGCGGACCAGACGAACGGCCGGACTTTGCGGGGAAAGCTGGATCAGGAGCGTAGAGCCAACGGCTCCGCTCAATAACTGCCGGACTTGTTCCTGATTCAGGCTATTTAATACCTGATCGTCAATTTTATAAACCGTGACGCCATTTCGAAGTCCCTGCTTGGCTGAATCAGCATCGGAACTCAGTCCCTGAACTACCCATTGCTTCAACCGCGGGTCAAATTGCAGATCAAAATCAATGCTGGCCAGATCACCTTCGGTATATTCACGCAGTTGCTTATAATCTTCAGGCGACAAATAACGGGAATAGCGGTCTAAGCCACTGACCAGACCCTGAATGGCCTGCTGGAATAAGGCATCGTCATTTTTATCTTGAATATAATTGTCTTTTACGATGCCATAAATTTGTACGAATTCTTGAATGGATGCCACAGGAATTTCGGAATAGACCTGCCCATCCATTTCCATATCATCGAATGCCGGCTCATTTGAACCCGCACCCCAAGCTGAATGACTCAAACACATCAGTAAGCATGGTATTACAACAGACTTCCAGCGTGTTCTTGCCATTCTTTGACCTTTTTAGAATTTTATCGAAAATTATGCATCAAGCTGAATCAGGTTACGACCTTGCATTTCAGCAGGTACCGGAACTTGCATCAGGTTTAATAAAGTCGGTGCGACATCTGCCAGCACCCCACCTTCCACGATTGTGGCCTGAGTTGGGCCGACATAAATAAACGGAACCAATTCAGTCGTATGCTGAGTATGTACCTGACCACTGTGATAGTCCTGCATCTGCTCTACGTTACCATGATCGGCAGTCACAATCATATGACCTTTTTGCGCCATCACGGCTTCGTAAACCCGACCGAGACAGGTATCAACCGCTTCAACTGCTTTTACTGCAGCATCGAATACGCCAGTATGGCCGACCATATCCCCATTGGCATAATTCACCACCAGCAGGTCAAATTCACCTGAATTGATCGCAGCAACCAGTTCATCGGTAACTTCATAAGCACTCATTTCCGGTTTAAGGTCATAAGTGGCCACGTTTGGCGATGGAATCAGGATACGTTTTTCACCCGGATATTCATCTTCACGACCGCCACTGAAGAAGAAGGTCACATGCGCATACTTTTCTGTTTCCGCGATACGCAGCTGGGTTTTACCCAGGTTAGAGAGGTATTCGCCAATCGAGTTGACCAATGCTTCAGGCATATACGCCACAGGTGCATCAATCGTAGCTTGATAACGCGTCAACATGACAAATCTCGCCAGATTTGGCACGACTTTGCGCTCGAAACCAGTAAAGTCTTTTTCTACAAATGCGCGAGTCAATTCACGGGCACGATCGGCACGGAAGTTCATGAATACAACGCTGTCACCATCCTGGATTTTTGCCAGCTCGCCAATACGGGTGGCTTTAACAAATTCGTCAGACTCATCTGCGGCATAGGCTTGTTCGAGACCTTCAACTGCGCTAGCAGCTGTACGAACCGCTTCACCTTCAGTCAACAAGCGATAGGCCTGTTCAACACGATCCCAACGGTTGTCACGATCCATGGCAAAATAACGGCCGATCATGCTGGCAATACGACCTTGACCTGGATATTGAGCGAATAAGGCATCGAGTTTTTCTAAAGAAGGTTGTGCGCTTTTAGGCGGCGTATCACGACCATCTAAGAATGCATGTAAATAGACTTGCGCACCGCGTTTTAGCGCTAGCTCTGCCATCGCCACAATATGATCTTCATGGGAGTGCACACCACCTTCAGACAAAAGGCCAAGCAAATGTACTGCCCCACCTGCAGCTTTGGCTTTCTCAACTGCATCGACCAGAACTTCATGTTCAAAGAAGTCGCCCGTACGAATGTCTTTGGTAATCCGGGTAAAGTCCTGATACAGCACACGACCTGCGCCGAGGTTCATATGTCCGACTTCCGAGTTACCCATCTGGCCATCTGGCAGGCCGACATCTTCACCTGAACCCGAGATCAAACCATGCGGATGCTTGTCCTGTATCGCAGTTAAATTTGGTCGTTTAGCTGCTAAAAACGCATTGTCTTCGACCGCTTCGCGATGACCCACACCATCCATAATCACCAAAATGTGAGGGATTTTGCCAGCAGTTGCATCCGTCATAATGAAATACTCTGTTCGTCTACGAATTAATCGCTCTATTTTAGCGAAGTTTATAAAAAGAGGCCATGACCCGTATATGGTTTAAGCCTCTCATGATGATTGATTTGTTCTATTTTCCTGTACCTTAGCGTGCCCGATGCAGCAAGTATCCGCCGATGCCGAACATGATCAGAATCGGAATAAACACGAACCAGGCCGGAGACGGTGCATAGATCAAGCTGGCATAGCCGAGGAAATCCTGCAGATAGAAGAAACCCAGTCCGGCAAATAAAGCTATCACCAGACGAAAACCCATGGATTGCTGACGTAATGGCCCGAAGATAAATGAACAGGCGATCACTACTAGTGCAATCAGGGCAAAAGGCGAGCCGAGTTTTTGCCAGAAGGCCAGCTGATAGGTTTTAGGCACCTGGCTGTATTCATGCATATAGCTCATGAAACTGACCAGTTGACTCGGCGATAAATCTTCAGGATCAATCGTCACCATATGCACATATTTAGGCTGTAATGCTAGCGCTAAAGGTTGCTGTTGCTGCTTAACCAGTGTGGCATTACCATTTTGGAGAATATCGAACTGCTCTGTGTTGTCCAGCGTCCAGGAACCATCTTTAACAAATTGGCCCTGATCTGCCTGCAAGGTACCGCGCAAACGATAGTTCTGGTCAAAGTCCAGCATCTGCACATTTTTCAACTGACCTTGCGAGTTAGCATAATCGATATAAATAAAGCGCTGCCCTTCCCGAGTCCAGTAACCACGAACTTCACCGAGCTGAGCGGCTTTACTGGCACTTTTTACGCTTTTGGCCTGTTCATTGGTATAAGGAATGACCCACTCGCTCAGGGCAAATGACAACACCACCAACAACAGTGCTGAACGGATCACCCACCCGACAATACGCCATAAGCTCACGCCGACCGAACGCATCACAATCAGCTCACTATTCGAGGCTAATGTACCAAGACCTAAAACTGCACCAATCAGTGCAGAAATCGGCAGGATTTCATATAAATAATTTGGTGCGCCCCAAAGCACATATTTCAAGGCATCCCAGGCACCATAACCATCTTTGAGCGAACCAAGCTCACCCAGATAAGTAAATAATACCTGTAAACCCGCCAATACCGCGGTTGCACCCAGCATCGCCAGCGCAGTGGTTTGGGTCACATGTTTTGCAACTATACGACGTGCCAACATTGTTAAGACCTCACTCGCTGAATCTGTTTCTTGATTTTCGGGCCTAATTTCTGTTTACGCGAGAACAAGGCACCCGCAATTGCATAGGCAATCAGAATCAATGGATAGGCCCAAATGCCCATTTCTTCTTTACTGATCCGCGTCTTCACTGCCATCAGGACCACAATCAGACTGGCAAAAATCATGAGGGCAGGAAATAACTTGAGATATCGACCCTGTCGTGGACTCACTTCAGACAAGGCCACAGCCAGAATCAGGGCAATCAGAATCGCAAAAGGAACAAACACCCGCCAGCCCAACTCACTGGCCACCACAGGATCCTGACGGTTCTGCCACAATTGCGAGGTCGGTAAGGCCTCAACTTCAGTACTGGCAAATTGCGCTTCTTCATCGCTTTCTAAGCGCAGACGATAGCTTTCAAATTCAGCTTGAGTATATTGCGGTGTACCCGGATAGATCTCATAACGGCGTCCATTAACCAGATCGACCACATTGGCAGCATCATTCGGTACTTCAATTCGGGTGGCTTCCTGCGCCAGAATCATCACATCCGGTTTGCCTTCTTTTTCCGCACGCTGATAAAAGAAAATATCTTTTAAATTTTTACGGTCTTCTGACAGGTCACCGGCATAAATGGTATAGGGCCCAGAGGAGATAAATTCTTTCGGTCGCACCAGGTCAAAGCCGGTACGTACCGCCTGACTGGTGGTCAGGGCTTCAAACTGGCGAATGCCCCACGGCGCAGCCCAAAGCATCAATCCGGCCTGAGCAATCAAAAACACCAGGGTCATCGGCACCAGTAGACGCGCCAATTGATGCCGACTGACGCCACTGCCATTCATCACCGCCATTTCATGATCGACATATAAACGGCCAAACACCAACATCAGTCCAATAAAGAAACCAAGTGGAAGAATCAGGGTCAAGAATTCAGGCAAACGGTAGCCAATAATGCTAAATAAAATGCCTGCATCCAGACGGCCTTGCGCCGCGACACCAAAATACTTGATCAGTCGACCGCCCATCATGATCAAGGTCAATAAGGCAATCACCACTAAGGATGTCGAGACAACTTGCTTGACCAGATAACGCCGAATAATCAAATTAATTCTTCCAAAATAAGGTCCATAAAACGAGTGCTAGTTTACCCGAATAGCAAAAATATAAAACCTAGGCCGCCCTGCCCATTGAAAATCTATTCGGATAAATGTTTCAATGACTGAATGATTTACCCATCTAGACAGGCGTGAAAACAGAATATGAAACTTACAATTAATACGTCATTCCCAGAGAATGGATCAAGTCAATCTTTGTTGATTTTAGTTGACTCGGAACAACTTCAGAATACAACCGCAACCTATCAAATCAATAATTTAGACACATTAATTGAAGCCTCTCAATTCAAGGCAGCGTTGGCAGAAAGCCTGAGCCTGATTGGTCAGGTGAGCCAGTCCAGCCATGCAGCGCTGATTGGTTTAGGCAAGGTCGCTGAACTGCAACCGGCAAAACTTGCAAAAATCGCGCAAACTATTATTCAAGTCACTCAAAAAAAATTCAAACAGATTTCTATAGATCTGACACAACTTCCACAAGAATTCCATTATCTGTTTGCGCTCTTCCTGACTCAGGCCAGCTATGGTTATGATGAATATAAATCCAAGAAGAATGAATTTGTGCTCGAGCAGATCGACCTGATTGCCACTCATAGCGTCTTAACTACCGAACAGTTGCAACTGGTACAAGCAGTGCAAAGCGGACAAAATCTGGCACGTGACCTGGGCAACCGTCCGGGCAATATCTGTTTCCCTGAATATCTTGCAGAACAGGCGGTGGCTTTGGCGGCTGAATATCCAGACCTACTTAAAGTCACAGTGCTGGATGAACAGCAAATGGCAGATTTAGGCATGGGCGCCTTCCTTGCGGTAAGTAAAGGTTCAGAGCGTCCTGGTCGGATTATCAGCATGGAATATCAGTCAGAGCGTAGCGAAGCACCGGTAGTCTTGGTGGGTAAAGGCATTACGTTTGATACCGGCGGTATTTCCCTTAAACCAGGCGCAGGCATGGACGAGATGAAATACGACATGTGCGGTGCAGCCTCTGTACTCGGTACAATGCGTGCATTGTGCGAAGCCCGCTTACCTCTACATGTGGTGGGAACCATCGCTGCAGCAGAAAACATGCCTTCAGGTAAAGCCACCCGTCCTGGTGATATCGTAACGACCATGAGCGGTCAGACGGTTGAAATCCTGAATACCGATGCCGAAGGCCGTCTGGTGCTGTGTGATACCCTGACTTATGTAAAACGTTTTAACCCTGCTTTAGTGATTGATATCGCAACCTTAACCGGTGCCTGTGTGGTCGCTTTGGGTTCAGTGCTGACGGGTCTGTTCACGCCAGATGATAAACTGGCAGCAGAACTGGAAGCTGCCGGCCAGCATTCCTTTGACCGGGTATGGCGTATGCCGGTACTGGAAGACTATCAGGAACAACTGGATTCACCATTTGCCGACATTGGCAATATCGGTGGTCCAAAAGCTGGTTCTGTGACTGCAGCCTGCTTCCTGCAACGTTTTACCCGTGAATATCGCTGGGCACATCTGGATGTTGCAGGTACGGCATGGAACTCAGGTACCAATAAAGGTGCAACCGGCCGTCCAGTTCCATTATTGATGCAATTCCTGACGAGTCGCGTTCAAAGCAATGGCTAAAGTCAGCTTTTATTTATTTGAAAAAAGCCCTGAACGACAAGTGGACAGCACTTGTCGTTTATGCCGTAAGATTCTGCGCCAGCCGGCGCGAATCTGGTTATTGTGTGCCGATACAGATTTGCAACAGCAGCTGGATGAACGCCTGTGGAGTTTTGATCCCGCGAGTTTTATTCCGCATGGTATTGACCAGCCTCAGGCGACGGTCTGTATTTCGGCAACACTGCCGGAACAGTCCGACTGGATTATTTTCAATTTTAATCCGGAAGCACTTGAACCTTACACAAAATTTAGTCACATTATTGAGATCATTGAAAACCATGAAACGGCTAAACAGCTGGGTCGTGAAAAATTCAAGCAATATCGTCGTTTAGGTATTGAACCGGACACCCATAAGCTTTAACCGATATCACCCACAAGGAGAGGCACGTGGCATTAAATGTAGGTCCCGATTTTAAACAGCGCTGGTTAAATGTGCCGGAAGCTGTACGTCAGACCTTTATCGATGACCTCTCTCGGATCTGCGATATTTTAAAACCAGAAACGTCTTTGGAAGAATGGCAGAGTCGCGACCAGCGCTTACAGCAAGAATCTGAACGCAAGATTGAAGCTGCCTATGCACAGCGCAAGGCCGAATTAATTGAAGAAGCCCGTATTCGCAAACAGCTCGCGCTTGAAAAAGCCTTGGCCGAGAAACGTGCTGAAGAACAGGCCTATCAAGAACAGCTACGTCATGAGGAACAGCGTAAATTTAGCGAACAGAGTCAGGTGCTTGCTGAAATAAATACGCATCTAGAGGCTGAAGTGCAGCACTATGTCGCACGTTATGCAAAAAATCCTGAGACGACTTTTGATTTTGCCAAAGGTCGCATCCAGATTGAGGACCAGTCCATTTTATCCGAATTAGAAAGTGTGCGTTTACGTCTGGAACTTGAGGCAGAAACCGTGATTGAACAGACCGTGAATGCACTTCGTGAAAAAATGCGTGCGGCAGCCAAAGAAGAAATCGAGTATATGCTGAAAAATTCTGAATTTTCTGATCAGCCACGCAATATTTAAATGATCCTTTCACATTAAAAAAGCCCGAAAATTCGGGCTTTTTTATTTTCTATGTCGCATCTTACAAAAAATCTGCCAGCATAAAGGCAGCATTTCCGAGCAGATAGCCAATGCTTAATAAAGTGCCAATCCAGAGGATGCCACCCGCAATATTATAAAAGCTGAATGTGGCAAAGCTCATATGCGCTGAACCGGCAGCAAAAGGGCCAAATGAGCGGACAAAGGGAATAAAACGTGCGATTAAAATAGTTTTACCGCCATGTTTCATAAAATAGTGGTTGGTTTTCACCATATATTCCGGCTTAAAATAGCGTGAATGTTGATTGAAATATTTTAAGCCAAGAACTTTTCCGGTGTAATAATTCACGCTATAGCCCAGCACCGAAGCAGTGAATAACAACAGCCCCATCGAATGCAGGGTCACCAGATCGCTGCTGGCACATAAAGCTCCCACAGCCAGCAATAGACTGTCGCCGGGCAGGAAAAAGAAAAACACTGAACCGGTTTCTGCAAAAATCACCAGAAACAGGATTGCATAAATCCATACCCCATATTGATCGAGCAATAGCGGCAATGACTGTTCCAAGTTAAGTAAAAAATCGAGCATTCGACCCGTCCACCAAGGCAATATTTGCAAGTTGAACTGCTGATTATCCCGAAAAATAAAAAAACAGTCTAATTTTTCAATCAGACTGTTCAGTAAATCAACATTTCTCTTATTTTAAGAAACCATTTTCAGCCAGGAAATCCATACTGATTTTTGATTGTTCAGTGGTTTGGGCGGCTTTATCACCGAGCAATAAACGCTCGATATAACGTGCCAATACATCCACTTCCAGATTGACCTTGCTACCGACTTTCCAGGTACCGATATTGGTACGTTCAGCAGTATGTGGTATCAGGTTCAGACTAATCACGCTACCACGCAAATGATTAATCGTCAGGCTAATACCATCAACTGTAACCGAGCCTTTTTCTGCCAGGTATTTGGCAATTTCAGCAGGTGCAGTGACTTCATAATAAATCGAACGTGCATCTTCACGAACCAGCGTGATTTCACCGACTGCATCCACATGACCTGACACAATATGACCGCCAAAACGCGTAGTCGGCAACATGGCTTTTTCAACATTGACAGGCTGACCGGCTTTCCAGGTGCCGAGCGTGGTCCGGTTCAAGCTTTCACGGGAAACATCAGCCGCATACCAGTTCTCGCCCCAGTCGATCACGGTCAGGCAGATACCATTGCTCGCAATAGAATCACCCAGATGTACATCGGACATGTCCAGATCAGTCTGGATACGCAAACGTACATCACCGCCAACGCTTTGCAGACTTTCGACTTTGCCGAGGCTTTCGATAATACCTGTAAACATTTTTATTTCCTTTTCAATTCTTTTACCAGAGGGCCAACTGGGTACTGACGCCGGTCGTATCCACACCGCCCAATTCTGCATAATGATGCAGCTGGCTGAGTAATTGACGGATCGGTGGACCTGACTTGGCGTGGGTATCGGTAATCACAATAAATTCCAGCACGCGTGCACGTTCAGACTGGCGCTGTTTGCTAACACGATAACGCGGCACATCTTGGGTCAGCAAGGTCACCCGGCCACGTTTCAGATTGGCCTGTAACAAATCAGTTGCGCTGATATTCCCGTCAGTTGAATAACTGGTCAGGATGAAACGTGCATTAATGGTCGCCAACAGGCTCTCGTAAGCTTCTTTGGCATATTTAGAGGAATTGTACTGGCTCGGACGCTCTTTGCGCCATGCCCGGTCAATCCCGCTCTTAAAGCCCTTGGTATCTGGAGTCGGCAAATCGGCCTGATCCCATAAGGTCAGCGCATTCAGCACATGATAATTACTGCTATAGGCATGCTGATTATACGGTGGATCCAGATAAGCCACATCCACTTCAAAACCACTCATCTGGTTGGCCAAATGCTGGGCATCGACACACCACATTTCTGCGGCCATTCCTTTTTTCTGATCCGATTCACAAAAACGACTTGGCGTTAACCATAGTAAAGATTCAATCCGTTCCAGCGCAGTTTGGGTTTTCCCGCCCCAACCATGGTGAAAGCTTTTGAAAACACCAGAAGTATTGCTGACAAAACTGGCGGAATACAGCAAGGGTGCCAGCAAGGCAGACATTTCCACATCATCAATTGCACCTTGTGCCTGCCAGGCTGCAATCTGCTGACGGATGGCATCAATACGCATGCCGTTACGACGTTTAAAGAACAAACGATCACGGGCTGGATCATAAATTTCATCATTACGCGGACACAGGTTATGCGTCACCCAGCCTTTAACTTCCGGCAGACGGTTCAGATAATCAATCGCTTTCTGATAGCCACCGAGTTCTTTAAATGCCGGTGCTTCAGTACAGGCCAGTACCGCATGATTCAGCGCATGGCTATACGGTTCCCAGTCATTGGCAATGACGCGATAACCATTCTGACGGGCCAAACGCGAGACCACGCCTGAACCTGCAAAAAAGTCAGCAAAGATTGGAGCACGGCCATCGCTACGTTTCAGGGTTCCTGTACTCTCCAGAGCTTCCAGAATTAAATGCAGTAAACGGCGCTTATTGCCCAGATAAGGAACCAGTTGATGGAAAAGATATTCATCGGTGGTACGTGCCGCATGGCGACGTTTATGATAAACCGTAGACTCTGAACTCATAGTGTCTCTTGAAAAGGAATTAGCCTGAAGCGCACGTCATCACCTAAGCGAGTTACATCGCGCAGCTTAAATCGGAGTTGTTCGGCCATATGGCTAAATTCTGCATTAAACATGGTACGCGCAGACTGACCCAATAGGGTCGGTGCAACGTAACTGATCAGTTCATCAACCAATTTTTGTTGTAAAAATGCCGTAGATAAGGTCGCCCCTGCTTCCACCAAGACATCATAAATCTGATGCTGTTGAACCAGTTGCTTTAATAATTCTGCTAAAGGCTGTACCGGCAAGTGTAGCACACCCAGATCTGCAAGCTCCTGACGAAATGGCCCCATGACCATCACTGTTTCAGGTTGCACTAAAATTTTTGCGTTGAGTGGTAAACGCCCCTGACGGTCCAGAATAATCCGTTTCGGTTGCACCACAGTCTTGATATCTTCAAGGCCATCCAGTTGACGCACATTCAGTTCACAGTCATCCGCAAGAACCGTATCAATCCCGGTAATCACTGCGCCTGAAATCGCACGCCAGTGCTGTACATCCTGACGTGCTGCTAAACCGGTAATCCATTTTGATTCACCCGATGCCATCGCGGTACGGCCATCCAGACTTGAGGCAATTTTTAAACGCATATAAGGCATGCCAGTCGCCATGGCTTTCAGGAAGCCTTGATTCAGCTGATGCGCTTCATCTTCACAGATGCCAATCTCGACTTTGATTTCGGCATCTTTCAGGATCTGTACACCCTTGCCAGCCACCAGCGGATTGGGATCTGGACAGGCCACGACAACTTTAGCCACACCTGCTTCAACCAGACCCTTGGCACAAGGCGGCGTACGGCCATAATGCGCACAAGGTTCTAAAGTCACATAAGCGGTTGCACCACGGGCCTGTTCACCGGCCTGACGCAGCGCAAAGACTTCAGCATGTGGCTGGCCGGCTTGGGGATGAAAGCCTTCACCAATCACGATGCCATCTTTAACAATGACGCAGCCGACATTCGGATTCGGTTTGGTGGAATATTGCCCTTGACGAGCCAATTCAATGGCCCGGCGCATCCAGACTTGATCTTGATTCAGTTCAACCATGCTTATTCTTGTAATTCTCGTTGTTGCATCTGTTCAATCTGATGACGAAAAGCTTCAACATCCTGAAAATCCTGATAGACCGAAGCGAAACGCACATAAGCAACATGATCCAGAGCAAATAAAGACTGCATCACGATTTCACCGATGGTACGTGATTTCACGTCACGCTCACCTAAACGACGAATCTGTAGCTGAATATCGCTCAGCACCGTTTCAATCTGCTCTTGGGTCACCGGGCGTTTTTGTAAGGCATGCATCAGGGAACGGCGTAATTTGGCTTCATCGAAAGGTTCATTTTTACCATCCGACTTGATGACGCGCGGCATCACCACTTCATAGCTTTCAAAGGTAGTGAAGCGTTCATTACAACTGACACATTCACGGCGACGACGAATCTGACATCCTTCAGCTGCCAGGCGTGAATCAATCACTTTACTGTCTGCAGTATTGCAAAATGGGCAATGCATAGCGGTTTAATTGAACAAATCCAGATGGATTCCGAGTGTAGCAAAAATTACAAACTTTGTAGAGTTTTACGCAACATATAGAAAAAAAACAGCCCATTCGGGCTGTTTTACACTATATATTGATTATGGTGGATTTATTATTATTCGACACGTTCGCCATGTTGGCTTAAATCCAGACCCATACGCTCATCATCAGATGCCACACGGATTCCAATGATCAAGTCAATGACTTTCAGGATAATGAAGGTCATGATCGCAGAGTAAGCAATGGTTGCCAGTACACCTTCCACTTGCACCCAAAGCTGATGCATGACATTGGCAGGAGCATTGTCACCCATGATGAATTCGCTGGCAAAGAAGGCCGTCAAAATCGCGCCAACAATACCACCTACACCATGCAGGCCAAAAGCATCTAAAGAATCATCGGCTTTCAATGCGCGTTTCAGTGCAGTAATCCCCCAGAAGCACACCACACCACCGATCAGACCCATCGCCAATGCGCCGCCTACAGTCACAAAACCTGCAGCTGGAGTAATGACCACCAGACCAGCAACTGCACCCGATACGCCGCCCAGTACAGAAGCTTTACCACGTGCCAGTTTTTCAGTGATTAACCAGGAGATGGCTGCTGCCGCTGCTGCGACTTGAGTCACGATCAAGGCATAGCCTGCAGAACCGTTGGCACCTAATGCAGAACCACCGTTGAAACCGAACCAGCCTACCCAGAGCAAAGATGCACCAACTACTGTAAGCGTCAGGTTATGCGGTGCCATAGATTCACGACCCAAACCCATACGTTTGCCCAGCATATATGCCGCTACCAGACCGGCAACACCCGAGTTGATATGTACAACCGTACCACCGGCAAAATCAAGCGCGCCGTCGTTACCTAACCAGCCACCACCCCATACCCAGTGGGTAATTGGTGCATAAACAATCACCACCCAAAGTGCGATAAAAGCAACGAAAGCACCAAATTTCATACGTTCTGCAATCGAACCGCTGATGATGGCAACCGTAATGATGGCAAAAGTCATTTGGAAAATCACAAACAGGATTTCAGGAATCGTGCCTGAAAGCGCCTCTGTGGTAATACCGGCCAGCATGAACTTGTCCAGGCCGCCTATAAAGGCATTGCCTTCACCGAAAGCTAGGGTATAACCAATAATCACCCAGGCAATACTGACCACCGCTGCAGCAATAAAGCTATGTGCCATCGTCGCTAGAACGTTTTTCTTGCGGACCATACCGCCATAAAATAGCGCCAAGCCAGGAATGGTCATGAGTAAAACTAGAGCGGTAGAGGTTAAAACCCAGGCGGTATCGCCGGTATCTAGCGTTGGTTCTTCTTCTGCAGGTGCTGCAGCTTCAACTGGCGCTGCTTCAGCAATTGCTGCTGTAGTGTCTGTTGTTGTATTTGTTGTATCGTCTGCTTCTTCAACAAGCACAATTTCTTCTGTCGGTGTTGTTGCTGTTGCAGCTTCTTCAGCCCATGCAACAGAACCACCAAAAAGAGCGCCGGCCATGCCGAACGCGAGTAGCATTTTTTTCATTCGTATCCCCCAACCAAGTTTTTGTGAGTTATTAGGTACTCAGCAAACTTCGTGCCAAGTTAGACAGCGTCTGCACCTGTTTCACCTGTACGAATACGGATGACTTGTTCCAAGTTAGTCACGAAAATTTTTCCGTCACCGATTTTTCCAGTGCTCGCCACACGAGTAATAGATTCAATCACCGCGTCTACCATTTCATCGCTAATCGCGATTTCAATTTTGACTTTCGGCAAGAAATCTACAACGTATTCAGCACCACGATAGAGTTCAGTGTGGCCTTTTTGACGACCAAAGCCTTTCACTTCAGTTACAGTGATGCCTTGAACACCAATTTCAGACAATGCTTCGCGAACATCATCTAATTTAAAAGGTTTTACAATTGCAGTTACGAGCTTCATGTTTGTTTTCCTTCGGCTTATTTCACCAGTAAGGTTTTACGTTCAAATTTCATGCCAAGATTCCTAAGGTCGGGGGAAATTAGAAAGCCTAGCATGTGGTTTATTTATACCTTATTTTATACGGATAAAGGCTTTGAATCTTCAAAAAATAGACATTTTTTATGTGGATTTTTACAATATCTTTAATCGAATAAGTCTATATTTTGTCTGAAATACTATAGTCTGCATTTTAGCAATGCTAAACTGTGCGCTCCTTTCTACGGCGATGGATCAGACGATGATTGAAACTTTATTACAAGCAATTTTGCAGCAAGTCGAACAACCCAAGAAAGATTTGGAACATAATATCCGTGCCCTGTTAAATGAAGCTGTGGCGAAAATGGATTTGGTGTCTAAAGAAGAAATAGAACGTCAGCGTACTGCCCTAAATAATGCCAATCATCGCCTGAATGATTTGCTCAAACAGGTGGAAGCATTAGAAGAGAAAATTTCGAACAAAAAATAAGCACAACTACAGTGCACAAAAGACACCAGAACGATAAAAATAACGCACCATATTGGAACAATAATAATGTCTTTTGCTAAAATTTATACGCGAGGCTTGCTGGGCCTGCATGCGCCTTTAATTGAAGTCGAAGTTCATGTCAGTTCGGGTATGCCTTCACTCACTATAGTGGGGCTTCCCGAAGCAGCGGTACGTGAAAGTAAAGACCGGGTACGCTCTGCCATTTTGAATAGCGGCTTTCAATTTCCGACCAAACGTCTGACCATTAATCTGGCGCCAGCAGATCTACCGAAAGATGGATCACGTCTGGATTTACCGATTGCATTAGGCATTTTAGTGGCTTCAGGCCAGCTGCCTGAAGATTGTACTGAGCATCTGGAGTTTATTGGCGAGTTGGCCCTCGATGGTCAATTACGTCCTGTCAGCGGCACCTTAAGTATTGCCATTGCCTGTCAAAGTGACCAGCATCAACTGATTTTGCCTGGCCCCAATGCACAGGAAGCCTGTCAGCTCCCAGACTTTAAAGTCTTTGCAGCCAATCATTTAAAAGAAGTGTGTGAACATCTTTCCCAAGCGCAGCGCTTACCGCAAATAGAAGCCAGTCCACTCAATACAGACCATTTTTATAAGTTTGATCTGGCGGATGTAAAAGGACAATTACGACCACGGCGTGGCTTGGAAATTGCTGCGGCAGGTGGTCATTCCCTGCTGTTTCGAGGCCCACCCGGAACAGGCAAGACCTTGCTGGCTTCTCGATTGGCCAGTATTTTGCCGCCCTTAAAGACGCAGGAAAATCTGGAAGTGGCCAGTATTTATTCGGTGGCGAATGCCAATCACCCTTTTGGACAACGGCCGTTTCGAGCACCACACCATACTGCTTCTGCGGTGGCATTGGTCGGTGGCGGCTGTCATTTCCAAAGAACTATGCGACATTACAAACAACTATGCGACAAATAATCTGATAAGTAAGAAGAAAATAGATCCTAACTAAATAAGGTAGTTATAAATATTTTTAATGTTGCTTGAATTGACCATCCTGAATAAGATCATCTAATTCATCTTCAAAGTCCTCTAACTTATGTTTTAATGACTTTATTGAATGGATCAATCTTGTATTTTGTGGATGCCTTGGATTCTTTAATTTGTGATAAATTTCTAACAATTCAGATCGTTGAGAATTAAGTCTATCAATTTGAGCTTCAAGCGCCACTCTCGGTGTCCATTTAGCAAGGAGCTCTTGTTCATATTTATTTAATTCCTGATCTGACATCACTTCTAATTGTGCATTCATTTAGCTGTGTTCCATTACTTACATTCGTTTATTTTAGAATAAAACCCCACATAAAGATCAAATGTCCAATTAAAAGGAGAATCAATCTATTCAAACTCCCCCTGTTTGATGAAGACTTTGATATTAAACAATTGGATAATTATGAGAGAAGTAGATTTAGGTTCTAACTTAGTAGAGTTCTATACAAAACCTATTCGAGGTCGGCTTTTTGTAGTTGGTGACCTACATGGTTGCTATACATTACTTATGAATAAGTTAGAAGAACTAGAATTTAACTTTCAGCAGGATTTATTGGTCTCCGTTGGAGATTTGGTTGATCGCGGCCAAGAAAATCTTGAATGCCTAAGTCTTATTAATGAGCCCTGGTTTAAAGCAATCCGTGGCAATCATGAACAGATGTGTATTGAAGCAACTTTTGATAATGAAATGAAAGAAATGCATGCTTATCATGGTGGAGACTGGTTATATAAGCTACCTACTGTTCAACAACAAATTGTTGTTGAACAGTGTCTCAATTTACCGATCATTCTTGAAATTCATCATAATAATAAAGTTTATGGTTTTGTGCATGCAGATATACATATCAATGACTGGGATAATTTCAAACAAGAGGTTCTTAAAAATAACTACTTCATTGAAGGTGAACAATCTGCCATGCAAATTGCATTATGGCATAGAGGACGTGTCCGTTTTAGTACATACAATCCTATCTATAAGACTGTAACGGGAGTTGATGAAATTTATTTCGGCCATACTGTAGTCAAGGAACCTGTTAAGCATCAGAATTGTTTTTTTATCGATACTGGTGCTGTTTTTGGGGGACCTTTAACCATTCTTGAACTATAAGAGATCTATGTTAGGTTTCATATTTTAGTATCTTGACGTAAACATACTTCTTTCAGGAAATTTACATGTTAAAATGTAAAAACCAAAACACTATATATAGTATCCATAAAAACAAAAAACACTATATATGCATAAAAACAAGCTTAAACCCATTAAAACGAAACATTTTAGGAATAATTTGAAGAAAAATTTGCATACTCTTTTCTGTTCAGTTATTATTCGATTAACTTGATCTGTAAGTCAATCATCTTGGAGGTGAATATGACTCATTTCAATCCTGACATGCTTAGTATTGCACGAAACTTTCGTGGTCTTAGTCAAACTGAACTAATTGCTGAAATGGGACAGTCTATTACCCAGGCTTCATTATCTAAAATTGAAAGTGGGGACTTAAAACCCTCCGATGAAGTTATCCATAATCTATCCAATGCCCTACATTTCCCTATACGATTTTTCGAACATATTGAAAAGCTAAATGCACTGCCAATTAGTTTGCATGCATACAGAAAAAAAAGCTCTACCACAGCTAAAGCATTGAGCCGCATGAATGCTGAAATGATGTTAAAAATGGGCCATGTACAAACATTAGAATTATTCACAAATGTGCCAAAAAGAAAAAATTCCTTACCAACTTTTAAAATTGGCCTAGATATAAACACTCCTCAAGAAGCTGCTAAAAAACTTAGGTCATTGTGGGCATTAGGGAATGAACCTCTTGAAAACCTAACTGCCACTGTGGAAGATGCAGGGGTTTTAGTCTTTTTATGCGACTTTAAAGATAACAATGTTGATGGCGTATCCTTAAAAATGCATGGTGTGTCTCCATGTGTATTTCTAAATGCAAACCAGCCAAATGACAGAATACGCTTCACACTAGCACATGAACTTGGGCATTTGGTCCTCCATGAAGAGCCATCTGAGTTCATGGAAAAAGAAGCAAATGACTTTGCTGCCGAATTCTTAATGCCAGAAGAAAAAATTATTGATCAATTAGGTTCAACTAATTTAGCTCACTATCTAAGACTTAAAAAGGAATGGAAAACCTCAATGGCAGCCTTAATCTATAGGGCGTCAGAGTTAGGAACTATAACTTCAAGTCAAAGTGCCAATTTATGGCGGCAGATGGCTATGCGTGGTTATCGTAAAGTTGAACCAAATGAATTGGATCGAGAACCGACATATAGAGTAGCTTCAATGCTCTTTGACTACGCAATAGATGCAAAAAAAACATCAACATCTGTCATTAGTGAGTTATCTCAATTATTTGACTTATATGAAGATGACTTTAAAAAACTATATTATTTTGACCTAGATTCAATGGAGACTATTGAGATGGTTTCATAAATTAAAAAGCCGACTCTATTGGGTAGAGTCGGCTTGATAGATTTTCACACAGGAAAGGCATATGGCTCTAAGCCCTACGCATACCTCATGTTAGATCTGGCTGTCAGAACCCCATTCTAACATTTAGGCCCGTAAATCTCAAGATTTACCCGCTTATTTTGGTATGCGCCCTGAAAAACGAGCCGCCAAAATAGGAGGGCTAACAATGCCTACCGAAAATCAAGACTTCGTGTTTTGTAAATCTTATCGCCATAAATCTGGAAAAATTATTGTCCATCCAACTGGATATTTTAAATTTCCCAGAACTCGGCCATTGAAAGAAGAAAAGGATGCTATCCGTAATAAAAAATCGGATGATCCTGATAACTCAAACTCAATATCGTAAACAAGGTTAAATAACCTACTGCTATGCAACAAAGTTCACAGCAGTACGTTACTTAATTTTTCTGATCGCACTTAATTTTATGCCCCATTTTAGTACATGGGCTCAGAGAGAATTATGACAACTCAACAGCAGTTTCTTGACCTACTTTCCGATATTGAACCATCTACAACAACGGTTAATGATTGTTCAAGCGCACATAATACGCTTCGTGATGCTTTAAAAGTGCATAATGAATTCAGCAAAGTACATGTGCATACATTCTTATCAGGTTCTTATAAAAGAAATACGGCAGTACGTCCGACTACCATAGGCGGAATCACACAAAGGCCAGATGTAGATATTATTGCCCTTACAAATCACACAATTAATGATGATCCTCAAATTGTCCTTGATGCAGTACATACTGCATTAAAGGATATTGGATATACCGATCTTACCGTTAACCGTCGTTCAGTAAATGTTAAGTTGAAAAAAGTTGATATGGATGTTGTCCCTATCATTTCAGATGGATATGGCGGCTATCTGATTCCAGACATTCATCTTGAAGAATGGCTAGTTACCAACCCTCCAGCCCATACCGAGTGGACTGTTGAGGTGAATAAAAATGCAAATGGTCGATTTAAGCCTCTTGTGAAGCTATTTAAATGGTGGCGTCGTGAGAACTTGTCTGATTTAAAAAGACCAAAAGGATTCATTTTAGAATGCCTGGTTGCCAAGCATATGAATTACTACGAATCCAACTATGAAAAGTTGTTTGTTTATCTTTTAGAAACGATCAGGGATTCTTATGGGATTTATGCGTCACTAGGCATAATTCCACATTTAGAAGATCCTGGTGTTGCAGGCAATAATGTTTTTTCTGCGGTTACAGCAGATGAGTTCAAAACTTTTTATGAAAAGGTAGAAGAACAAGCTGTTATTGCACGAAACGCCTTAAATGAAACAGATGATGATAAAGCATTAGCCCTATGGCGGCAGGTTCTGGGTAATCGTTTTCCACGTTCGGCATCACACAAAAGTGCAAACTCTGCTGATATGGCCAGCTCTTTAATCCGTTCTGCTCTAGGTGCGGGATTAACCTTTCCATCAACCCCTGTTTATCCAAATAAACCAGGAGGCTTTGCGTAATGGAACTGCTAAAAACACCATTAGAACGCCTAGCTCAAGAACGGCAGTTATTGACTGATCTTGAGAAAGAGAAAAATAGTTTTAAGATTCAGGAGTGGAACTCAACAGACACAAATGAACTGCATTTGAACTTCTCTCTAAAGATAGGAACTATAGATTTTAATGGTGTTTTAGTATATCCAGAGCTTTTCCCAGAGCTACCAGCATATATACGCCCACAAAAATCTGGTGAAAGATGGAGTATCTTGCACCAGTATGGTGGTTCAGGAGTGCTGTGTCTAGAATATGGCCCAGATAATTGGAATACCAATATCAGTGGAGTGGATCTAGTTAGAAGTGCCCAGCTTCTTTTATTAACAGATGCAATGACTGTATTGGAGATGAATGTAGAACCTGTACCATCTAGGCATTCTGAAACAATAGGTCAAAAATTAAGAGGTGTTTCAGAAAGGTTCATTGAAACACCTATGTTACGTCACATACTCTTGGGTAGTGATTCTGAGAAAATGGACTTTAAGATTGCCATCTCAAGCTTTCGAGACAAAACCGTTATTGTTCCAACAAATATTCAGAACAAACCTCTACCTGACATCGTACCATCATTTTCTAATGAAAGATTTGAATTGTCTGGATGGGCGATACGAATTGATTCTGTTCCTCAATTAAAGGAATCCGTAAATGACCGAGTTTCATTAGAATCCTTTTTAGGCAATTTATGGCCTGCTCAAGAGGAATTCACAAATTCCATACAGCCTATATTGTTATATGACTTAAAGGGTAACTTGGAACTATTCTTGATTAATAATACAGCACCACTTTTCGTAAGTTATCCTGCTATTAATCTACATGATGATCAGAATCAAAGATTGCCAGCACAATTTAGCCATCTCAATAATACAAGGATAGCAATTGTAGGTCTTGGATCGTTAGGAAGTAAAATTGCAATTTCACTGGCACGGTCGGGCTGTAAAAACTTTCTACTTATTGATGATGATATTCTGGCCCCACACAATCTTGTCCGTAATGAACTCAGCTGGTTAGATGTTGGCTTTGCTAAAACCCATGCTGTTGAAAGAGCATTAAAACGAACAGTATTAGACATAGAAGTTGAAACGTATGAAATGCAAATTGGTGGACAGGAAAATCCTCATTTAAATTCCAATATCGCTAATGCCATTGCCACATGTAATCTGATTATTGATGCGACAGCAAGCTCACATACATTTCTAACCTTAGCTGCAATTGCTAAAAGAAAACATATACCAATGGTATGGGGTGAAATCTTTGGTGGCGGTGGTGGAGCAATGATGGCCCGTAGTCGCCCAACGTTAGATGCCTCACCTTTAGAGCTTCGCAATCATATTTATGGTGTCTTACAAACGTTGGAACCAATCCCAGAAGGCAAAGTTAATAATTACTGCTTTCAAACACAAAACCAAACATATATTGCATCAGATGCAGATGTAACGGCTCTTGCAGCGTCTATGACGCAGTTCACATTAGATACTTTATGTACAATTGATGAGCAATCCTCTTATCCATATTCAGCATATTTAATAGGGTTCCGTAAATATTGGATATTTCAATGTCCTTTTGATACTCATCCTATCGATTGTTCAGGTGCGTTAGTAACAGAATCTCCTACGGATAAACAGATATCTGAAAGTGAAAATGGCAATTCTATTGAAGAGCCTGAACCGATGAAAGGTTAATACTGATGCTGAAAATATCCATTCCTACTGATATACAAATTTTACTGATAAAAGCCCTGTTGAAGTCTGG
This sequence comes from Acinetobacter sp. CIP 102136, assembly GCF_000369685.1. Taxonomy (GTDB): domain Bacteria; phylum Pseudomonadota; class Gammaproteobacteria; order Pseudomonadales; family Moraxellaceae; genus Acinetobacter; species Acinetobacter fasciculus. The sequence goes on along the minus strand of NZ_KB850140.1, from coordinate 245,474 downwards.
AACCCACGAATGTGGCGGTGTTTTAATGGGTGAGCATATAGGTACAAACCATTTTAGAGTTAGCTCATTAACTGTTCAAAAGAGTGGAACGATAGCATCCTTTGTACGTGGAATTACGGATGCTATTAAAGCAATTCGCCTTTTTCATAAATCAACAAACAATAATTATCAAAAATTTAACTATTTAGGTGAATGGCATAGCCATCCTCTCTTTAGTGTACAACCCAGCAGTAAAGACCATCACACCATGAGGGAATTGGTGTCCGATCCAAAAGTTGGGGCAAATTTTGTAGTCTTACTGATTTTTCATTTAAAAAACAATCATCTTGAGGGCAGTGCTCACACCTACCTATCAGATGGTTCCTGTTACCGATCCACCCTAGATTTAGAGAGATAATAATGAGTGCGAGTCTGTTAGAAAAACAATCAACTGGTGGTGCGATTGCACGAGTAGGATTTGAATATCAGGATGCATTTGTATTAAGGAGCTTACCGCTATGGCTTTCACAAAGTGCATTTAGCCATATAGTGAGTGAAGCATTAAGTGATATAGAAGTTTGTTATTTTTCTTCGGAAAAGTCATTACATGTAATGTATGAAGCAAAAAATCACTCCTTAACGGCTACGGAATTTTGGGATGAAATAAGGCGTTTTAAAAGTCTTTTTGATACCCACCCAAAAAACTTTATTTGGTTTAATTTAGTATGCCCAAGTTATAACACCGCTATCTCACCATTAATTTCAAAAATAGACCGATTAAGAGGGGTTGGATCTTCTTATGATGACGACTCTTCAGTTTCAGTGAATGGGCGCTCGGAATACCTTGATTGGTGTGTTGGTAAAAAAATTGATTTCTCTTTAGCTGAATTTGCTCTTGATTATGTTGGTTTCATAACTTTTAATTCTGAGAATAGTGAGTCTATATTTCTAAGTGAAATTCAAGACACAATAAATATTGAACTGCTCAGGAGTCAGGTCAAACAACTAAAAGATCAGTTCAAAAATCTAATTTCTCGTTCATCTTTTGGTCCAATATATCGTAAAGACTTTGAAAGTTTTATTTGCCATGCTCTTGAAGAAGATATAAGTAGAAGTCAGTGGCTATCCGATCCTATAAAAATTAATCTTTCAGCATCATCCAGTCAGTATCAAGACTTAAACTTAGATATTAGTGATTTCAATGGTCCTGATCGTGCTCAAAAAAACTCCAGCGACTGGAACAACCTAATCAAAAAAGCAGTATCGATTGGGGATTTTATTCATAGCAGTGGTGACCGTAGAACCCTCCTTATAGATGGCAAACAAAGAATGTCCAACGCATGTATGCTTGGCTATGTTTTTAGTGCCACACGTAACTTCCTACTTGAAATAGAACATAATGGCCTCGCTTATCGCACTGATGACCATAAACAGAAAGAGGGACAATTTTTTAATAAAATCGACCCTGTTGAGCTACAGGGTGAAACTGAAGCCATAGTTACTATCGGATTTCCTACAACTATAGGTAAAGACATTGACTCTACAATGGATGAAGTAAAGAGCTTACCTAGACTGAATTTAGAAAGCTCTTATGTGATTGATAATATGGAAACTCTAAATCTTGCTGTGAGAGAGGCAAAATCCGCTTTAGTTTCATTCAAATCTGAAAATAAGTTATCTAAATTACACCTCTTTATTAAAGCACCCTCAGTTTTTGCAATGGTCTTGGGACATCGCTTGAATGGTATTTGCGATATCCAGCTTTACGATTGGGTAGATGGGCAATATATCCCTACAGCCGAACTGAACTTATAAGAAGAATTGACTAGTCGATAATATTACCAATAGAGAGGTTGATCATGAACAATCATTCTAATGAAGAAAATACTGATAACTCTTTAGATAAAAAAAAATCACCCGCATTCAAAGTTCTTGAATCCAATGCTGAAAAGTTCTTAATGGTGTGGTGGTATGGGGCGTTAGCAAAAGCTGAACGTAGAAATACCCAACCTAAAGTTCATGTGGCTTTTAGGGAACTTCTGGAAGATTACACACCCACAGATAATTTTATTTTTATTGATGCCAATATAACAGATTTGGTGTCTTGGCCTATTGGCACAGTTTGGCATCATGAACGATTGGTTGATTATCTTCCCTTAGAAATACGGGAGTTTGATATTGACCATACGGATTTTAAACATACCTATGTTCAAACATATAAGCGAGACGAAAAGACTGGGGAAATAGATCATTTCCTCTCAAACATAAATGAATTTTATATTAAGCCAAGCAAACGTGAGAATTGTATTTCTTTCTCCTTAACGGATCAGGAATATAAGGAACTTCTCGTACCTTGTTTTGAGTTTCTGGTTAGAGGGTATGGTCTATCTACTGAACTTCCTAGAATTCTGACAACATACGATGAGGCCGAACGGCATGAACGGCTCTACACTCCTCATCCAGGAGAGGAAGGCACATGGACTGTTCTTATAGGTGATGGCCTTACATTAAATGACCATGTATTTATTGCCTATTATCAATACAGTGAATATACCCAAAATGCTGTAAGGATATTATTTAGCAGTATTGCAAAACATGATGATTTTGATAAAAAAAATCATATATACCCTAAAGTAATGCCATGGCACGAGGAAACGAGAAAGATTCGAGTTTCAGGTTTCAATATTTCTGGTACCAATGCTTTTTTAGGTCTAAGAATTCTTGGAATAGATTTACCAGATCAAACCCTCATCAGAAGTGTCACAAAGGAAGTTCACCAAGTTAAGAAACCTATAGACCACAACGCACCTAAGCCTCCTGAGCTACAACTAGGCTCTGGTCAGATTAATGTATCTGAAGATCAAGGAGGGCGCAGACCATTGTCACAAACGGTTATTTTAGATCATGAATTTGAATGGTTAGGTTCAGGACCCATCGCGAAAAAAAGTAAAACAAAACATGAAAGAACCATTACTCGGTCACAAAGGAAGAAAAATATAAAAGAAACCAATACAGTTGGTACAGGGGAACCTGATAGCTCCAAGGATGTTCTTAATGCCACAATTAATCCGACCACTAATAAAGATAATGCCACAGAATTTGAAGCTCCAGAACAAGGAAGAATTATGGACCTTTGGAATGCTTGCGTAAAAGCACGCTTGTTAAATCCCAGTATTGTCAATGCAGTACACTATTATACTTTTGAAGAAGACTTTAATTACAACGATAAACCCACTCTAATGGCCTTTTCCGTCAATTCAGAAACTTTAGAAAATGAAGATATTTCAGATGGAGAAAAGCAAGCTTATAAAAATTGGTGTTATGCAAATTCAAATAAAACAGCAACTCGCGGAGCATTAGTCATTCGACTATCTCTTAAAAATTGCCCTCCAGTTTATATTTTCGATATACAACCAGCGATTTATATTTCAAATGTAGAGGGAAAAAGCATCCACAAGGAACGTGGGCATTCTGGGCTAGTATTTAGGTCAAAGACCCTAGAACAATTTGAACAGTATATTTCTGATCTCATGAAGAGCTTACCTTTGTCAGAGGGCTCTTATTCGAAAACTCTTCAGGGCTCCAATCTTGTTACCCAATTATTTGTTTTTAGGCGCTCAAAATCTGCTGGCTTTTCAGATGGTGAATCAACTTTATTGAATGCTCTAAGAAAAATTGGAATTACCAATATTCAGTTAAAGGAAAAAACAGAAGAAAAGCCCACGGTAATCCCCCCGAAAAATAAAAGGATGTAAAAGTAGAATTTTCTCTTAAGATAGAAGCAGGAGATTCTGCATGAAAACATCTAAATTTACTGACAGTCAGATCATGTCTATTTTGAAACAGGCGGAGTCTGGCACGCCTGTTACCACTCTTTGTCGTGAACATGGCATGAGTAATGCGACTTTCTATAAATGGCGTGCTAAATATGGCGGTATGGATGCCTCATTAATTGCTCGGTTGAAAGAACTTGAAGCAGAAAATGCCAAGCTAAAAAAGATGTATGCTGAAGAGCGGCTCAAAGCCGAAATCATTCAGGAAGCCATGTCAAAAAAGTGGTAAAGCCATCTTGTCGTCGTCAGATGGCGCAACAAGCTGTTGTCGATCATGCCGTCAGCATTCGCTTGGCTTGCAAGGCATTTAGTATCAGTGAAACTTGCTACCGTTATCAGTCCAAATTGAACGATGACAATGTATTAATTGCAGAGCAGCTGATTGGACTCACTGAGGAAAATACGGATTGGGGTTTTGGTCTGTGTTTCTCTTATCTACGCCATGTTGAAAATTACGGTTGGAATCATAAGCGTGTTTACCGTATTTACTGTGAGCTGGCACTGAATCTACGTATTAAGCCAAGGAGAAGACTGAAACGGCATGTACCTGAACCACTTAAGGAACCGGTTCGAGCAAATCAGGTTTGGTCATTAGACTTTATGCATGATCAGCTGATCGATGGTCGCAAGTTTCGCCTATTGAATGTAATTGATGATTACCGTCGTGAAGGCTTAGCGATTGAAGCAGGTTTCTCATTACCTACAATCCGAGTGATTCGAACACTCAATCAGTTACTGGAATATCGAGAGAAACCATCAGTGATTCGATGCGACAATGGCCCAGAATTTATCAGTCATGAATTTATCAATTGGGCAAAACAACATGGTATACGGATCGAATATATTCAACCTGGCAAGCCACAACAAAATGCGTATATCGAGCGCTACAATCGTACAATGCGTTATAGTTGGGTGAGCAAGCACTTGTTCGATACATTGGAGCAAGTGCAAGATTATGCAACACAATGGTTGTGGCATTATAACCATGAGCGACCGCACAAAGCCAATGGAGGCAAACCACCTCTGATGGCTGCTTAACCTCTACTTTTAACTTCGGTTATTTATGGGAGGATTACCTTATCTATTGAGATTAATAACCTTTAATCTCTAAATTCTTTGGTAACTTAATAGCAGATTTATATCTTTCCATTGCAAGTAATCTTTTAGACATAGGTCACCTATAATGTAAAGATTTTTATTTTTCTTGGGCTTTAGGCAGAAAAAACTGGTTATTTGCAGGATCATTACTTAGAGGTCAACGGGCAGACGAACATCATGACTTTAATTCAGTCAGCCAAACTGAATGGTCTGGATCCGTATGCCTAGTTCAGTGATGTGTTAAAAAGACTACCAACACATAAAATGAAAGACATCGAAGAGCTACTACCACATATGTGGAAGCCTGTTTGAGTCAAGTGGGTTTAATCAAATGCTTACATTTATCGAATAAAAACTGAATCTCTCTAGATGATTAACATTATTTAGTTTATTATTCATTTATTCTGATTTATAAATAACAAATCAATTTTTGGAATAAATATGGATATCAAGGGGTTAAAGGTTTTTAATGCTGTTATTGAAACAGGAAGTTTTTCAGGGGCAGCTCAGAAACTTCATTGTGTTCAGCCCAATATTACTTCACATATCAATAAATTAGAAAGTCTATTAGGTGTAAGATTATTGGTTCGATCTCCTAAAGGTATTTGTCTAACCGCTGAAGGTGTTAAACTTAAAAAATATAGCGATCAGATCTTAGATCTTGTAGATGCAGCATCGGATGATCTTAGTTCTGACAATAATACATTACAGTCATGTCCACTTGATATCGGCATTCTACAAACTGTTAACCAACGTAATCTTATTGATTGTATCCAGCATCTAAACAATAAAACGAAACAACCATTATCAATAAAAACTATGTCTTTAAACCATTTAAAATCAGAATTGATCGCTGGAAATATTGATTGTGGATTAATTAATGAAGAATTAATTCATCCTTGTATCTATAATATTCCTTTATGGAAAGAAACGGCTGTACTTTGTTATAACAATAAATTATTTCCACCACTTACCCAATATTCTAAAGAAATTAATCTTATCGCTTATCCAAAGGGTTGCTATTACCGCCAAATTGGTGAGAAAATTTTATTAAATCAAAATATTAATTTCACAACAATTGATTTCGACAATATTGACAATATATATCAGGCAGTTCTCAATGGTTTAGGGTATGCAGTGTTACCCCATAGTTATATTGAGAGAATGAATAATGATCTTATTACTTTACAAGAGATCCATGATACTGATAGCTCAGTACAAATATGGTTCTCATGTCAAAATCGTTACTTATATAATTTTAAAGAGCTTTATTTACTTCATGACATTCTTATTCACAATGTTTCAGCTAGATGTTAGGTTAATAAGGAAGATCATGTTCTTCCTTATTATTAAAGAAATATAAAATTAAATAGATTTACTTTTGTACCATTCATCTACAAGTGTACTGACTAATTTTTGCATTGAGAGAGGACGTCCCATACCTACACCTTGCCCTGCCCAAAGCGACATAAATTCCGCATTATTTTGTTCTTTTGCCCATTTACGTATAGGCCCAGATAATGCATTCTGAATAGGATAAATTGGTACTGTCTCATTATTTGCCAACTCTCTCATAAATTGATTCTCAATCCCTCTAGCAAGTTTACCTGAGAATGTTTGAGTCAGTTTGGTATCATGACCAGATGAGCTTAGTAATTTATTACGATATGCTGGCGATAAATTAGCTTCATCACAAAATAAAAATGCTGTGCCTAACTGAACCATATCAGCACCAATAGATTGCAGTGCTGCTATAGTTTGTCCAGTCATAATCCCACCAGCAGCGATTAATGGTAATTTTACTTTAGCTTTTGTTTCTATAAGCAGAGGCAATAAAGCCATTCCTCTATCTTCGGATTTTAAAAACATACCTCGATGGCCGCCAGCTTCAACGCCTTGTAAACAAATTGCATCAGCTCCTATAGCCTCCCATGCTAGGGCTTCTTGTACAGTAGTTGCTGTGCCAATGACAAAACATCCTTGCTCATGCAAATTTGTAATTTGTTGTTTATTAAGAATACCAAATGTAAAGCTTGCGATCTCTGGCCGTAATTGCAAAAGGACATCAAACTGTTCACTAAATTTTGGAGCAAATTTAGTAGGTAGCTCTAATGGTGGTAAATTTAGAGAGGTATGTAATTTCTGTAACTTCTCGATATCCAACTTATCCCAATCATGTTTAGGATGATCATTGATGATGAATAAATTAATATTAAAAGGTTTATTCGTAAGCTGACGTATCTTTTCAACGGTAGATTTAATCGCAGAGGGTTCAAGCATCCCCGCACCTAATGATCCTAAAATCCCAATTTCACATGCTTGAGCAACCATTTCCGCAGTTGTTATTCCTGCCATGGGAGCCTGAATAATTGGATACTTAAATTGGAATCTCTCAGTAATCATTTTTGCATGTCCTGATAAAATCATTATCTAACTCCTATAACATTTAATTCTGATTACTTAGGGTTTTAATAAACCTTGAGGTATACGAGGGAATAAAGTTGCTTGGCGTATATCATTTACTCCCATAAAGGTTGCAACAAGCCTATCAAAACCAATTGAAAAACCTGAATGAGGTACACAACCGTGACGACGTATATCAACAAACCAAGCGAATTCATCCAAGTCATGGCCAAAATATTCTAGATTTGCTTTGAGTTCTTCATAGTCAGAAACTCGTGTACCACCACCAACTATCTCACCTTGTCCCATATGAGAAAAGAGATCATTCGATGGGCTTAAATCATAGTTATCTGTACTATGAGCGAACCAAAAGTTTTTTAGACTCATTGGAAAATCAGTTATAAAATATGGTACTTTTACATGTTTACCAATTGCATTGTTATGCTCTTCTGTATAATCATTTCCATAATCAAATAAGTATCCTAATTCGTTAAGTAAAGTTACAGACTCATCATACGTAATACGTGCAAATGGTTTCAGTAACTGATCCAAATGTTCTGTCCCTAACTGAGCTTTTGCATATAAATCGGTATGCTTTTTGAGTTTTTCTGCGATAAAGTGGATTAAGTCCTGTTCCATTTGCATAATTTCATCATTACTAGCCCATGCCAAATCTACTTGCAATTGCCAAATTTCAACCAGATGTATACCTGTTGCATCAGTTTCTCGTCGAAAAGAGGGATTTAATGCATAGACTCTTTCTACCCCACTAACTAGCGCATCAGCATACATCCATGGACTTTGGATAAGAGTCGCAACCTGTTTTCCGTAATAAGGAAACGTAAATACATCACCACTACAAACACAAGATGCATTTGTTAAAATTGGGGTTTGAACCAACATACAATTTTGATCATCCAAAAATTCAAAAGCATATTTTCTAACAAGATGGCGAAACTCTGCTGTAGCTCGAAAGAAATTATTACGTATGCCTAAGTGTCGATGTTCAAGGTCTTTGTAGTTATATTGATTAATATCGATAGGTAATGGCTCTGCTGTATGCAATACATTTAAAGTACATAAAGGATCTTTTTCTGAAATATCACCATTTAATTGTACTATTGATTGTAATGGCAAGTTTTCTAAAAAATGATCTTTATCATCTACACGCCAATTATGTATTTGGTTATTTTGTCGAATCGAGACATTAAAAATCCCTTTTTCCAATAATTGAATTTGTTCAATCCAACCTGCCGCGACCAATTGTTGTTGTGTATTTCTTAGATTTTGCATGTGATACTCCTGATACTATTAGATGGTTAAAATCACTTCATGTTTATTGAATAATTCAGTTAAAAAATCATTACTAATACATTCCGCATATGGAGATATATGCTTCAAAGGTTCTGTTGACCATATAAAATGTGGCTGGTTCGTGAAACTACGGCTAAATATGGATTCTGCAACCAATAAAACTACATCGTTCTTAATTCTAATTTCTTGATACTTTTCAATAGCATTTAAGCTTGTCAAAATAACTAAACGGCTCATAAGAAAAATGCCTTATCATATCGATTGATATATGCTGAAAATTGCTCATTCGTTAGAAATTGCACTGGAAATTTTGTTCCATATTCCTCAAGCCCCCTTTGATCCAAATCGGATTTTCGCACAACCAAAGGAACATCACTTTCTACTAAAAACTTGTATTGATTAGAAAAATTATAAAACGGACTACTATGATCATGATGTAGAAGATAGACAGCATCATGCCAAAATGCAAAACTCACATCGGTATCACTACTAATAGAAAGTGCCATTCGAGCAACTTGCATGTTTATATCAGACATAGCTGGACTTTGACTAAGAACAAATAAAGCGGATACATTCATTTGGAGTCTCCTCCAAAGAAGATGATGCGATCTGCCATATTGTATTGCTCTGCAAACGTCATCATATTTTCTATTTGGATTCCTTCCTGAACATTGCTCTCATCTAATCCAGAAAATTTAGCCATGTTGACGCAAGTAGATACTGTTGCACCTTGAGCAATTAGTTTTCTTAAGCGAATAATATGGTTCTTTATGCTTTGTGTCTGAATAGCATTGTAGATCCCATTACCAATTAAAAAGATGTTGACCTGAAGCCCTTTATCCAAAAAGACCTTAGCCATTTCTAATGCGGCTAATGTGCGACTTTCCCTAGGCCCACAAGCGAGTACAAAGAAAATATTTTTCAATACATGATCCTCATTTCAATTAAAACTACAAATAGTAAGGTTAAAAAACTACTACTGATAAAAAGGAACCTCAAATCTGGTTTGTACCAAGAGTTATCTCCAAGAGTTGCATTCACAGTTAAGTTGATGACTGAACTTGGGGAAATAATGAGTGATTGCACCCAATAACACAGCCAAAGGGTTATAATTATGGGAAGGCTGATTTCATTCGTTAACGGACTAATTAAAGGTGCAACGATACAGAAAGGAATGATGGGATGTAGCCCTATTCGACATACCAAGGGCATAACAATTAGTAATAAAATACAAATTAGAAAGCTAGTTAAATACACTGGTATTTGTGAAAAAATGCCTATTTGTATACCTTCAAAGATATCATAAAGACGTATTGCTAATATGCCACAGGCAATGAATAATATGAGTTCAGGTAGGAGCTTTGTCTGAGCTATATTGATTAATTGAAATAAATCTGAGTGGTTATTAATGATACTGCTAGAAAACCAAGTGATAAAACATGCGATAAATATTGATTGAGAATATGGTTTATGCAGAATAATACTCAATGTTAATAATGTACCGAGAAAAATAATAACAGGTAATAGACTCTTCCACCTATTTATGTTTGTGATTGAAATGTCAGGTGGAGTAATTTCTTTAATGATGTTTATATTATTACTGAACAAATGATTTGATCTATAAGCATTTAATCCAATTAGTGCAATCATAATAACGATGGCAAATAGACTTATAGACATTACACTGAACCAACTAATCGCTGGAAACATGCTTAATGTTAATAGTACAGGCGCAGAAGTAGGAGCTAAAAGGTTAGCTGTAGCAACTCCGCGAGCAACAATATTGGGTATTTCTCTATTGTTTGTCAGTTCTTTCTTACTTAAACCTGCCAACAAGATTGGTATAGTACCCATGTTAAATATAGGTGATATACCAACTGATACACCAAGTGTTATCCAAGGGCGACGATGTTGAGTCAGCCACTGTGAGAGTATCTGACTTATCGCACTATTAGCAATTGCACTTCTCAGGAGATTCAGTGATACCAACATAATTATGACATCTACATATGGCATGAGTTTATGCCATACCGTTGTCCAGTGATTAGGTAAAATGACTGCAAGTATTAATATGAATAGTGCTATCTTTCCACTACGCAGTTTTATCCATGACCAGTGTTGTGTAAATAGAATAGTTAATAATATAAAAACTGCTAGAAGAGCTTGCTCAGGAGCAAAAATTCGCAGCAATGCTAATAATAGCCATAATCCAGAACGTAAATTAATTATCATGTTTTAATCGCTGAGAGATACCATACATTAGTGCTTTACTAGTAAGTGCGGAACCTGCAATAAATTGGCACTTGGGACCTATTCTTTTCATAGCGGCATAGCCACCGAAGAACAGCCCAGGTACACTAGACATACAATTTTCATCTAGTAACGGAAAACCATCTGAACTCTTTATTTGATGTTGTAAATCACTTAAGGGCTTTATTTTATTGATCTCATATTTATAACCAGTGCCAAGAATTAAGTGGTCTACATACTCACATTGCCCACTACGTGCTTTAAGTTCTAATTTTCCATCGGATAAAACATTGGCTTGTATTAAATCGAATTTTGGAATTATTTTTAGCTTATCCCATTGATTAATCAACTTCATTTTTGGCTCAGTAGTTCCTTTTAATAAATAGGATAAGAACCGCTTTTGTATAAATGAAGGTAGACGATAAACAAAACTATCAGCATTCTTAGAACACCATTTGTAGAGATGATTTCCTGGTGAATGTAAATTACGAAAGATGAGATTGCTATCACGAATTAATAATTTTACTTGTGCCCCACTATCAATAGCTAGTATTGCATGTTCAGCAGCACTTTGACCTGCGCCTATTACTGCAATTTTATAATCTTTGGATAAGGTGTTCGGAATATTTGTATCACTTGAATGTGTGAAATTTTTACTAGGAATTTGACGTAAAATTTTTGGAATATTCTCCATTCCTTTAAGACCAGCACACCAAACCAAATTACGACATTTTACAGTTTGGTATTGATCCGCCATTCGTAGTTGTACATTGTAGCTATTGTCCTGATAGTCTACTTTTTCAGCAGTAAATGGTAATGGAGTTAGATTTTGTTTTGTGACGAAGTAATTGAAATACGCTAAAGCTAGAGGCATCGAAACAGGTTGATCAATTGGAACACCAATACACTGAGCAAAGCTTATAAAGTCCATGTCATTTATAGGTGTATTGATACCTGATGCAGCAGCAGGAGAGCGGAGATCATTTGGCAAAATATGATATAGCCAAAAGCTGAATGGTTCGCCAAGCCACAAGTAATTTAAACCAGCATGTTCAGCATGTGCTGCTAAAGAGGCTCCACTAGGCCCAGCACCAACAATAACCAAATCATATGAATTTTCTATTGGAAGCTTTTTCGTTTGTACTTCTAAAGAATCTAAGCCACGTTTAGAGCAGTTAAATGTCAATGATAAACTACCAAGAGTTCCCAATGCAATAATAGGAAAAAATTTACCAGATTCGGAGAGAACACGTTTATCGAGAGTTCTAAGTTTTTGGTCTCTGATATTAGATGGTATATGATTAATAATGCGTTGTTCGATATTTAATGCAGTTAGTGACTCAATGGTAAGTTCATCATAGCCTTCAATCAAAATAAGGCTATTTTTATCTACCCATTTACGATGATGATCAACAATAAGCCATCCTTCACCTTGATTAACACTCAATACTATAGCCAATTTATTTAATATAACTTTTTGTCTTTGCATGTCAGCCATTTTAGCTCTTTCCATTGGTTAAACTTTTGCTCTAAATTTTTATAACAATCAGAAATTCAGTATCATTTATTCTTTGATCAACACATCCATATTCATTTTTCTGACAAAATAAATAGATATCTTTGACAACGTCTAAATGATCAGTTATAACTTCTAGATTTTTCAGATCAGAATTATTTTTAAGCATCCTCTTAATCCTTAATATTGGAATAGGACATCTTAGCCCCTGCAGATTGATACGCCCTAAATCCATATTTTCCATAAAATCCTCATATCGTGATCAATTAAATAAAATATGATTATCAATATTCATTTATGACTAAATTTACAAACTCAACCTCGCCCTTATTTAATTTTTTTAAATGATCTCTGATATATTTTTCCATTACAATTTCAGGTTGTGATAATGGCAAAGGTAGTTCTTTTTCAGATATATGAATAAATCCACCAGTTGTATCTTCAATATATTGTTCTTTGTAATAATCAATATGAGATATGATTTCAATTAGTGCGGAAACAACACAATCTATATCTTCTACAGTGTTGTATAGTCCAAGACTAATGCGAACCATACCTTTATATCGATCAATATAAGCATCAACTTGCTCTTCAGGTAAATCTATGTCATCAGCCATGCTCCAAAGTTCTTCTCGTATGAGTGAACGTACATATGGATGAGCACAAAAGCATTGATTCCTGACAGCAATACCAAAGTAATCATTGAGAATAATTGCTGTGAGTTTATGTGGTAATTTATTAATATTGAAAGAAATAACCCCAACACGATTATGAGGATCTAAATTGCCATATACTGTAATTTGAGGAATCTCGGCTAATTTATTTAACAAATATTGAGTAAGAGATTGTTCTTTTGCTTGAACATTATGCATCCCCACTCTTCGTAGGGTGTTAGCTGTAACACCAAGCATAATACTACCAACAATATTAGGTGTCCCAGCTAATTCTCGGTCAGGGTAAATATTTGAAATGGCATAATCACTTTATGAAACATCAGTAACCATTCCTCCCCCTAAATCGATAGGTTTGGATGAATCTAATAGAACTTTTTTAATGATTAAAACACCTGGTGAGGATGGCGCATACATTTTATGTCCAGCCAAAACCAACGCATCTGCCTTGCATATGGCTAAATCAATAGGCATATGCGGTCCCATTTGTGCTGCATCTATAATGATATAGCTATCATAGCTATGAGCTAATTTAGCTATTTTTTCAATTGGGTTAATGATACCTGTAACATTACTCACTCCAGTAACAGCTACATACGATACATCTTTTGTCTTTAATTCTTGTTCAAGTTTCTCAATATCGATTCCTCCAAGACCAGTTGGTGTATCAAGTAAAGATAAATGTGTTACCTCACTTCGTTGTCTATGTGGTAAATCATTAGAGTGATGTTCCATCAAAGAAACAAGCACACGAGGCTTTGGATTGATTTGTCGTAATATTTGAGATGCTCGATTAATTGCTGCTGTTGCGCCACTACCCAAAAATATACATGTATAAATCTCAGGATCTGCATTAACCAGTTTCAGAATTTCATTAGCAGACCACTCAAAAAGTTGAGTCGATATTTTTGCAGAGTTATGGCTATCACTATGAACATTTGCATAGTACTTTAGATAATCATTAATAAAATTTACGGAAGGTAGGAATGCCAAACTTGATGCTGTTGAATCCAAATAGCATTGTCGAATGTTCGTTCCCAATCTTGTTGGATATTTTGTTTCCAATCCTATAAAAAGGTTTCTAATTTGATCCAGATTTATCATAGATTTATTCACCACATAATATAAAATATTTTAGGCACAACAAAAGCAATTTAAATTACACATAATTACTGCAAAAAAAATCCAGCAAAAATTAGTGTGACAATTATTAACACCACTATTAAAAATATGGAAATAAATAAAAATTATAGACCTATAAAAATTACTTAATTGACAGGTCTTTATATGATCTTTAATTTTACTTCTGTTTTAATACATCAAACGATTTTCTTTGATATTTATTCAAACAAAATCAAATATACAAGCAAGCATAAATATTTATTTTATGTACTTTTAAACAAAAATTTAAATGGTAGTACCTATGAGGCTTATAATATCACCAACATCTCCATATTCCCGCAAGGCAAGAGTACTACTACGTGAAAAAGGTTTAGAAGCTATAGTTACAGAAGTAATAACAAATGTTTATGAGTCAAATCTGGTTACAAAATACAACCCTCTTGGGCGAGTTCCAGTTTTGAAAGATCAGTCACTTAATATTTATGACAGCATCATAATATGTCAATATTTAAATAATTATCAACCTGATATTAAAAAATCAATCTACTCATTATCTAATAGTACATGGGAAGATCAAATACGTGTAGCACTAGCAGATGGAATAATTGATAGTGCCTTACAATTAGTTATAGAAAGCAGACGACCTATTGAATATCAGTCTTCAATGATTATTGAACGTCATACTGCCCACATTCTTCGTGGGCTTCAGGCTTGTGAAGAACAAATCAGTGAATATAAAATCAAATTTGATATCCCAGAAATCGGTTTAGCATGTGCACTTTCCTATTTAAATTTCAGATTACCAAATATTAACTGGGGGAGTAAATATCACGAACTTTACGAATGGTTTGAAAAAGTTAAACAATATAAATCCATGAAAGAAACAGAGTTCACAATACTATAATTTTTTGTTTATAGGTTTATTAACCAAAGAAATGGAGGAAATTAATTTAAACTTACTAAAATATTTTATAGAACAATATTTTTAAGTATTTTTTGTGAATTAATCAACTCCATTTTATTCAAGGAACATATATGAACAAGGTGAGAATTGCTATTATTGGTATGGGGCCTAGAGGTCTTAGTATATTAGAACTGCTTAATGCAATATACAAAATTTCAGATCAGAATCTTAAGTTTGAGTTGCACTTAATAGATCCTCGTGTTTATGGGCAAGGTATTCATACTTCAGAGCAATCAGATCATCTTTTGGTAAATACCATAGCCTGCCAAATAACAATGTTTAGCGATGATTCGGTAACAGATGCTGGACCAATTATTCCAGGTTTATCTATTCTTGAATGGGCAAGGCAGCATGGATACCGAGAATTAAATAATAAATTTCTTTATTTAGGCAATCATATCTGTAATGAAATCAATGCTAATGCTTATTTACCACGTCGTATGTTAGGTGAATATTTATCTTGGGTTTATCGTGAACAAATCAATCAATTACATCCAAATATTAAAATAATTCGTCATCAACAACTTGCATACAATATTGATTCAATGGATGATGGCCAGCAGATTATCACATTGGCGAATGGGTATACTTTTCATGCTGATAAAGTATTTATTACAACAGGTCATGGAGAAAATACACCATCACCACAAGATTTGATGTACCTCAAATTTGTTCAGGAGGTTGCAAAAACCAACCACAAAGCTGATTTTATTAGAAATATTACAAATACTTATTCGTTACATCACATTAGTTCAGAAGCTGTCGTTGCAATTGAAGGTATAGGCCTCACAACATATGACCTAATTTCTCAACTAACCGAAGGTCGATCTGGAAAATTTATAAAAAATACAGATGGTACCTTGAAATATCTTCCCTCTGGTGAGGAACCACATATCCTAGTGTATTCTCGCTATGGCTTACCATATGCAAGTAGAGGAATAAATCAGAAAGGTGCACATGGACAATATCAAGCTCGTTTTTTTACAACCAATGCAATTGATAAATTACGTATAGCTAATCAACAAAATAGAGGCAATGGGCAACTTGATTTTGAGCAGGAATTGCTTCCAATTTTGTTGAAAGAAATGTGTTATGTATATCGATGTACTATAGATAAGAAATGGTACGATATAGAAGCTTATGTGCCTACATCTGATGACTTTACCAAGATTGAGCAAATTTTCTTTGGAAAATTACCAAGTTTGCAAAACTATGAAGCATTCAAGGAATACGCAATAAACTATCTGCAAACAGATATTGAAGATGCCTTAAAAGGGAACATTGATGGTGCTATTAAAGCAACAACAGATATTAT
The DNA here is from genome assembly GCF_000369685.1 of Acinetobacter sp. CIP 102136. GTDB lineage: Bacteria > Pseudomonadota > Gammaproteobacteria > Pseudomonadales > Moraxellaceae > Acinetobacter > Acinetobacter fasciculus. The sequence goes on along the minus strand of NZ_KB850140.1, from coordinate 229,009 downwards.
TAGGGATATTCGGGATTGTTTACGTTATGCTGTTGATTATGCAGGATTAACACCAACATCACATAAAATATTTATTGAACAATATTGTCCTATTATGAATCGAATTGCTGTTGGACCTCCTGTTATACGTAGCCAACAACTATTAGCTTTACTAAATGCTGGAGTTATTGAATTTGCTTGTGGTCCAAAAGGGCGTGTTGAACTTAATTACCAGACAAGTCGCTTTAACATTATTAGTGAATTTTCTGATGGCTCATATACGAGTAGTGCTGACATTCTAATAAAAGCAAGAACAGATACTTTCTATCCAGCATTAGATAAATCTCCATTCATTGCGAACCTATTAAAGAATGGCACAATCCAACCTTTCTTTAATGGTGATTATCATCCAAGTGGTATAGCAATAAGTCATCATCATCATCCTATCAATAAAAATGGTGATGAAGTGAAGGCACTTTGGGCCCTAGGAAATATAGTTGAAGGAGCAAACTTCTATACTTATGTCTTACCTCGCCCAGGCGTCAACTCACGTGCAATTAGAGATGCAGGTAAATGTGTCTTAGAACTCTTTGAACAATTAGAAACCCATGAAGTAGTTGCCGCCTCAAAAGTAAAGAACAGTCAAGAGCTAATCGAAACTCTCTAATACTAAGTAACCAGCTGAGTTAAAGAGAGATTTATATGTGTCTTCCATTAGATAAATAGGTAAATTATGAAACAAGTAGTTATTACTGGTGCAAGTCAAGGAATTGGTCAAGAAATTGCTAAACTATTTTTGAATCAAGGATATATCGTACATAATATTTCTCGTCATGCACCACAATATTCACATCCTAATTTACGCCATTGGCAAGCAGATATGCTTTATTATGATCAGCTTGAACAAGTAATTCATCAAATTGGTTCATTTGATGTTCTAATTAATAATGCAGGTTATATGAATACGCTTACGGCAAGCTCATATACATGGAATGAAATGCATAACATCATGAATGTGAATTTGATTCACACAATACAATTGAGCATTGATGTTGCAGAAAATATTTTTAAAATACAGCAATCAGGCCGTATTATAAGTATTGCCTCAATTGCAGGGCAAATTGGACACCCTGATATTTGGTATGGCATTTCAAAAGCAGGATTGATTAATGGGATGCGTAGTATGGCTCGAAGTCATGCTCAGCATAATATTCAAACTTTTAGTATTGCGCCAGGTCCCGTTGAAACAGAAATAATGAAAAAGATCCCATTTGAGAGACAAAAACGTTTAAAGGAAGCAACCTTAAATCACAAGTTTTGCCAAGTACAAGAGATTGCCAATACAGCTTTGTGGCTAGCTGATAAGGCACCAAATTGTTTAAGTGGTGAAGTATTTGATTTAAATAATGGAGTGAATTATCGTTAATTATACCAAGAAACTGCTATATTTATTGAACGTTAAGACAGTTAAATCAAGTACATATATCGTATTGGCATATATGTTCAGTATGATATGCTTGATCTATTTTCTATATTCAATCAAAATTATAAGTGAATATAAATAAAAAATATTTATTTTCAATAAAATCAACAATGTAGATGAATTCAATTTCTATTTAAGAAATTTTTTCATAGATTATTAAAATATAAGTTTGGATTTGGTATCCAATATTGCTGATCACCAAGCCTCACTTCAAAGCCATCATCCAGCACCCTAAAATTAATACTATCCATATGATTAAAAATAGATTTATCCAAATTATGGAAATACATCAATCCTAACTTTATCCACTCTAGTGCATTAAAATTTTCCTCTGGGACTTTCATAATGGCTAACAGTTGTTTTTCCAGTTTCTTCATATTACTTTTCTCTGTTATTTTTTCATCTAGTACCCATGACGTATCAAGGTTCGTATCATAATTCTTGTTTAAAAAATTAAGAAAACCAACAATAGCGGAAGCTTGTCCAGGGGACTTAAATAAGTAATATTTTACGTGCCACATTGTTGGTAAATCTAAGCGTGATTGACTTACCAACAGCATTAAAGCAGATGCTGGTTTCATGGCTAAACGGGCAGAACGTATACTTGTTTTCCCTAAATCCATTTTATTTATTAAAACCTGATAGTAGTTCTGAAGAATTTGGGCTGAAAGTGATGAATCTGGACATGAGTTTGCCAGTTTTCTCAGTTGGTCAAATTCAGAACAGTGACCTTTAGATTGTGTATCTATATGCAGATAATGCACTGCAACCAACCACCGGATGGGCAGCTCATATTTGCGTAAACCACTTGTCCTTAGTCGATGTAATAAAGGCGCATAATCTGGGATCTGATCTCTCCAAAGATTATTGGTCTTTTCAAAAAACTGAATATGTTTATGAATTAGCAATGCAGCCTTATGTGGTCCTACCTCATGATCAAGCCAATTCATATATTCTTCAAAGTAACCTTTAAGACTTGGATTCACTAATGTATTAACTAGTTCCTTAATCCTATTGCCCAATATTCTTCGCCATGAACATGATTCACAATATTTTCCACATCCAGCAGGAATTTGTTGCTGACAGGTTAAGCATTGAAGTGGTGGACAGCTTAAACATTTTTTACAAAGCATTTTGCCTGACACAGCATCCTGTTCAACCGACCTATATCTTCTACAACTTTGGCATGTCTGGTAATCACGGGTTGCACACTTTGGGCAAACTCTTAAATTATCCTCAAAACGGCTGATACGAGACAAACGTTGTGATGCCACGCCACATCGCTCACAAGCTTGAAACTCTCTAAAATAAACTGAACAGCTATTACAAACAGGTCCTTGTGCCGTTATTTTTCCTAATGGATATTCTATACGTTGACATAGAATACACGGGCGATTAGTTTCACATTTTTGGCAAACAGCCAATTGATCAGTTTTGTGCAATCTTGAGCTTTTACCACATGATGGGCAATCCCGTTTTTTAAAAACTCGTACATAGCATTTATGGCAATAGTTACGCTGTTTATAGCATCGGTGTATCTTTTCAACCGCATCACCACATTCATCACACTGAGGCATGGCGTTTCCCTCCGAGCGTTATCCTAATTTTCTTTTTAATCTCAAAAACTTTCGTATTACAGCTTCCTTACTTTTAGGTTTTAGGGTATCAACCAATGCTCTCTTTGGAGGGTAGTTCCGATAAACTGAGCCTAACTGTTCTTCAATAGGTCTTAATATGGCTGGCAACTGGTTTCTCTTATCCCAAAATGAAGATCTGTTCATATTTAAAGATTGTGCTGTTTCAATAAATTTTTCTAGGGGAATGATGAGTAATTGATAAATACAGGAAAATAGCCGCTCTCTCTCGATAACTGGAAGTTGACTAACAACCAATCCATTCGAGATAAACTCAGAATGGGGCATCTGAATTTTGAGCTGTTCAAGAAAAGCCCATCCTTTTCCATTTATTGAGCCAGCTAGAACTTTTCTAATAAATTGTAAAAATAACTTAATCACCGTTAACCAATCATTTAGTGAAATCAACTTGTCTTGATAGGTTGCATAGCCTTGTTCCAAGAATTGACCAAAGACTTTTTGGAATGCCAGGGCATGACAATTCATAAAGCATTCATTAACTTCCAATAGGTTTTTTTTACATATTGAACAGCAAGTCATAACCTGATCAGGGGCTTCAAGTCGTCTAGGTTGAATGGCATTATGACAATGCGGACATTGATCATATAAACGCTGATTATGTTTAATACAGCCTGTATGCCAGGCAAAGCGCCAGTGTAAACGGAAATAGGCAACACCATCCTCAGACAAACACTTAGGACAATATTGCCAGCCACCTCGATGCTTACGGTTTCTTGTACCTAATACCAGATACCATGAATCAAGGGTTCCATTATCCAAGTTATATTTAATTAAGAAATTGCGAAGCGTAGCAGAATCAAATTGGCTTTCATCAATTTTTGTTGTAGTGGCCAAGGTTCGTAAATGCTCTGAGCTTAAACCTCGATCTACATCTACTGACCAAATTCGCCATTTGGGCCAGAGTACCCCAGTTAGACTTAATGGGTCACAACCACTATCAAGTGCAGCACGTATCAACCATGAAGACAATGCCTCATCTTTCTGTAAAGTCGTGGGGATAAACCATGAATGGACTTCTGTTGTACCTATCATACCCAGCCCTCCACATAGCTTATTTCACACTTTCTAGTAAGCTACGGTCGATAAACTCCTGACCAGAAACAATAGCTTTCTTTGCAGCTTCCCGTAAAATCGTTCGCAGATTACCTAAATTTCCATCGGTAATATCATGTAGATATTTTACTGTTGCTGGCTCAGCTAGTTTTGAAGCCTGTTTGAGTGGAAGAACTTTTTCAAACTTATTTACCATGGCTTGAAAGTCCTTATCTAGTTTCCATAAGGGCAAATTAACCACACGAAAACGACTTACATGCTGTGGATCAGTACGCAGGACACTAATCGCTTCTTCTGTACCAAACCCGACAATGGGTATCTGTGTTTCATTACACAAATACTTAATTGCATTCATTACAGTTCTTTGCTTAATCGGGCTGCCACATAATAAAGAATTCATTTCGTCGATAATGAGGAGTTTTACCTCGTAAAGTTTAAGGCAATGGACCACTTGGTAACGTAGCTTCGCAACGGGGTCTCTTTCTCGAAAGGGAACCCAGAACTTATCAAGAATAGCCATATACAAAGCTTTTTCATCAGGTGAAACAGGTGCCTGCACAATAATTACAGGTTTTACTGCATTATTTTCTGCATTGATATGACCCTCCCCATACAGCTTAAAGAACTGATTAATAATTGAGGTCTTACCATTATTTGGCTTACTCAATACCAGTAAGTTGGGCATACGGCTCCGCTTCGGAAGTGTCAGGAATCCTTTCAATTGGTCTAGTAAGTCATTGGCTGCTGGATACCCAATCCATCGGTCCTCTTCCAGGAAGTAGAGCCTGTCCTCAATAGACTGTTCCACAATAGGGCGAAACTCTTGAAAAACATGTGAATAGTTACTCATGAAATATCCTCATCATTTTCCAGTTCATCGAGAGGCAATAAACCATATACGCTTTCAAGCTGTTGCTCCAAAATCGTACTCTCTTGTTGATGTTTTTTGCCCTGAATTGATGCAGGGTTAACACTCATTTGGTGTTGGGTACTGCGCTGACGTGATCTGCGAGCCCGTCGAGTTTTAGTGCTTGCTTCCTGAACACGTTCCCTAAGTTTAGCTAGAGCCTGTCCAAGTTCATGATCTTTTAGATATTCGCCAGTTTCCTTCTTTAGTTCCTGAATCTTTTTGTGTTCCCAAATACTAAATGGCGGAATACTTTGATCCGCTAAAGGTACCTTAAAATAATTTTTGATTTCGGGATCAAAGAACCATATCTCACTAATATTTCTTGGATCACGCCTAAAGATAAATTTACGTTTTTCCTTTTGATTATAGGGGTCTACAGCATTAATCCAACCTCTTAATACATCAGCATAATAAGCAAGGCCATCAATTGTTACACCTGTTGTTTGAATCGTCCTTTCAAAACTTGGTAGAAAATCAAGAAAGAAATTATGATCATTTGCAGGCAATCTGGCAGCTCCAGAACCTAACGTGTTTTTATCGCCAAAGATACCCAACTCAAAAGCATGTAGTGGAGAAGTACCTAAAGCAGAGTGTTTTCTTTTGTGGTAAACATTACAGATAAAATCAATTAGCCAGTCCTCAAATTCGGAAAATGTGAAAACTGCTTCCGTATCTGAGTTATAGCCTTTTCTTTCAAAAATATTTGAAAAAGTTGTTCCTGGAACTGCGTGAATATCCGTTGCAAATGTTCCCATCAAACGTTCAATGTGCCCACCAAAACGTGGTTTTTTAACTGGTCGGTATTCCAGACGAATATCATGTGCCATACAGGCATTTCTGAAAGTTTCTGAGTGAAACTCAGGTCCATTATCGACATGAATGGTGTTCATAATTCCCCAGACAGGCCATTCAGCTTGAATCTTGCGCGAAGCTAGCCATTTCTCTTTGGGCAGTACAGCTTGAGAAACGCTCATTGCAATCGACATAACAGAGGGAGCATCTAATGATAAGTAATATCCCACAACTACCCTTGTACGCACATCAATTGCCAATGTAAGAAAAGGTCGTCCTATAGGGCACCTGCTAAAATCATCAACCAGAATAAGATCAACGGGTGTATGGTCAATCTGTACAACGGCAAGTGGATAATCAGCATGAGGGAATTTCCCTGCGGCAGGTGTAAATTTGTTATCGGCCTTTTCCTTATACCCCCTCTTACGAAGAGAGTCTCTCTGGCTAATCGCTGCAATACGATTTCTTACTGTATTGGCATGAGGCACCTCTAGGATATGGTATTCATGACATAAGCGTTTCACTTCAAGTACAACTTTTTGAACACTTATTCTTTGATTAGTTAGGTATAAATCGTTGATGGCTTTTTCAATGATTGCTTCAGCATGTTTATTAATTATCTTCTTGCCTTGTGGCAATCCCTCTTTTCTAGGTCGCAATCCATCAATAGTTCCATATGCTTTATAAATTTTTAACCATCTATATATGGTGGCTGGATTTATATCATGTTCCTGAGCACGTAATTCTACTTCCTTACGACCACTCACACCTCCCTCAATGAAAGGACGGATGATGTTGAAACGCCTTTCAGCCTCAATCCAGTCTTTATCAGCGATGAGCTCTAGATCTTCATGTTGTTCCACAGCTATTGACGGCCTTAATTCACTGATAGCCGCAACATTTTTCCTACCTGTATTATTGTTTTCAACAAAAACTGATTTCAGGTCAATGACTTCAATAATCGTATGGGGAATCCCTTTTATCTGAACAGGCTCCCCAGCAGCTATTTTGATATTCACACGTCTATCATTCATGACAAACTCCCACTTACCCAAAGTTCAGTAGATGGCTGTAAAGGTGCATTTAAATCGCAAACCAGATAACCATGAGCAACTAAATACCAAATTTGACTAATTCCATTTGCTCTGTCCCATTTGCCAAGGAAATGTCTGGCTAATAGAGTCTCAAAAGTTACGGCTCCTCGATCTCTCACATAAGCCAATAGGTGCATTGAATCGGCAGGAGGAAATTCCATCTTTCGGTACTTTTGTAAAAACATGGCATTCGACCATAACTGATCCCGAATCCGACCCTCATGTGCAATATGAAATTTCCAACCCTCTTCTTTGCATACCCTCATGGCAGCACGATATCTAGCTTTCCATAAATGTAAATTAACTTGCAATTCATCTATAGGTTTTACTTCAACCAGTTTAGGTGCAATAAATGGAAGAAAATCATCATGCTTATAAGTTACGAGAAAGTCAGGGGTATAAACTCGTTTCTGTCCATTATCAAAATACTCAATGGTAAAGGGTTGAGACTCAACAGCAAGAACATTAGGGTCAACCTCTAATCGAATGAGAAAATCGCGTTCCAATGTTGATTCAAAGGCCACTGCGGAATCTTTTTTAAAAGGGTATAAACCAGATACACTAATGCGTGTATTACCAATTTTTCTTCGAGCTGGTACGATGTTAACGGTGTCGCATGATTGATTGTTCATTCTAGGTTCCGTTGCATAGTTCTTTATAAAATTTGTCGCATAGTTCTTTGTAAAATGGGGTCTAAGTCATTGAGCCTAAATCATATTGTCGCATAGTTCTTTGGAAATGACAGCGGCTCACACCCCAAGCCAGGAGAAATTACCCTGGCACATTTAGGGGTTTTATTTCTGGACGAACTGCCTGAATTCGACCGCAAAGTGCTGGAGGTTCTACGTCAGCCTTTGGAAGCCAAGGAAATCGTCATTTCCCGGGCATCACGCCAAATTACCTTTCCGGCTAATTTCCAGTTGGTGGCTGCCATGAATCCATGTCCATGTGGGTATGCATTCAATCAAGATATCCGCTGCCAATGTTCACCCGAAAGTATTAAACGCTATCAGAACCGGATTTCAGGCCCGTTGCTGGATCGGATTGATTTGCATATTGATGTACCGCCATTACAAGCGCATGAATTACAGGACAATCGACCTACAGAAAACTCAGAAACGGTTAGACAACGCGTCATTGCAGCCTATGAAATTCAGATGCAACGGCAAAATACCTTGAATATGAGTTTGAGTCCAAAGCAGTTAGAGCAATATGCCGCATTAGATCAGTCTGCTCAGAATATGCTTGAAATGGCTCAGCAAAAACTGAATTTATCAGCGCGCGGCTATCATCGGGTCTTGCGTGTTGCACGCACCATTGCCGATTTAAATCAAAGTCCAGATATTCAAAGTCAGCATCTTTCGGAGGCCCTGTCTTATCGCGGGCAGCAGCAGATTTAGATCATTAAAAAAAGGCGACCTAAGGTCGCCTTTTTATCTAAAGAGGATTAGAAGCTATAACCGAGTCCAAATACGACTTTATTCTTTTGTTTTTCATCAAAACGATCATAACCACCCAAGATATAATTCATGCTTGCAGTTACACCTGTGTCACCAAGTGGCTTGCTTAAACCGATGTCAAAATGACGGAAACCAAAACTTTCTGTAGTTCCTTCAATAAAGTCACCTGATTTTTCATAAGCGTATAAGCCTAAAGCTGTATCCAAGCTGAAATCTTGTGGTAAAGCATAGCTATAAGTAGCTTTTAAATAGGTATCACCTGCATTGCCCCAAGTAGTATCTTCAAGAAGAGTTTGTGCTGTAACGCCCAAATCTTTATAGCTCATACCCAGTAACAGCTCAAATCCATCAGAATTGACATCAGATTCATAATAATAATAGTAGGTCGTACCGATCGTTAAACCTAAGTCATCATTGACTGCATGGCTATAGCCAGCATAGAAGTTATTTTCGAAAGCATCACGTCCTTCTTCAGACAAAGGGTAATCTAGCGTAGATCCCCACCAACCTGCATAGAAGCCAGACGCATGGTTATAATCAAGTCCACCTTGTAAGGTAGCGCCGCTATTTTCAGGAATGTTAGTAATACCACGCAAGTTATAGCTCGAAAGTACGCTGATATTTCCAGATACCGTATGTTCAGCAACAGGTTCTTCGGCAAAAGTAAAAGAAGATACAGCGCCCAATAAAGCAAGAGATAATACTTTTAATGTTAATTTCATTGTGTGGCTCCCCCAGATCGTCTGAGACGTTTTTATGATCATTGATTAAACTCAAGCTCAAAATTTGCAAGAGCTATGCCAATCTGGATAAAAGGAACCAAAATAATAAATCTAAAAAGACAAATAAAATTTAAATCATTGTTTTTAAATTAAAATTTAAATTATGAAAAACTAAATTATCTAGGCTTTCTCTTAAATAAATGTATTTAAGGGTATTTCTTCACTTTTTTAATAATTATACATAATCATTTACAATTTGCCCCATTTTGATTCTATTTTTAGAATGACTAAAATTTGTGCTAAAAAATAGTGCGTAATTTTTGATCAAATTTTTGCACATTCTAAAATAAACAAGCTGATCATGTTTATTTCACTACTTCAGAAATATCATTTATATCTTCCAATAGGATTATGTTTTTACTCACTTTTTACCGATAGGTCAGAAATTAATCATATCAAATCCTTGCTATTGTTTAATTTGAGTTAAAAAAATCTAAACTTTAGTGGAATATATCCAATAAAAAATGACATTTTTTCAGCAATTCTTATACAATTCCTAAAAAATTCCGATCAATTTGTATAAGGCTCTCTTCCCAATGCAAAATTCAAAAAAATTAACATTAGCAGTTTTGATTCAGGCTGCTTTGGTTTCTACCGCTTTCGCTAGCGAGCAAAGCGAATCGAAAGGTTTTGTAGAAGACGCAGAAGGTTCTGTACTTTTCCGTACCGGCTATTTGCACCGCGATAAAACAAACTATAACAACAATCAAACCGGTGCACGTGAAGTTGTTAATGATACAAGTTCAGCTGCTCAGACTGCGATCGTTAAATTAGACTCTGGTTTTACCAAAGGTGTAGTCGGCTTTGGTGCCGGTATTATCGGTGATGCATCTTTCAAATTGGGTGAAAATGCACATGCCGGTAATGACATGATTCCTCAACATCCGGATGGTTCAGCTTATGATCATTGGGCACGTGGCGGCGCATATGTAAAAGCACGTGTTTCAAACACGACTGCTACTTATGGTACTCAGGTTTTAGACTTACCTGTACTTGCAAGCAATACTGCGCGTTTAGTACCTGAATACTTTACAGGTGTATTGGTTGAAAGTAATGAAATCGAAAACTTAAGCCTCGTTGCTGGTAAATTTACTGAAAACCAGCGTTCAAGCCAGATCAAATCTGATGGTAATGAATTGGAGCGCGCAGTAGTTTGGGGTGCAAAATACAAATTTAATGATGCAGTTAATGCTTCTTACTATGGTACAGACATTAAAGACCGCCTAGAGCGTCATTATGTTAATGCAAACTATAATTATGCATTGGCGAATGGTAGTACTTTAACTCATGACTTTAGTGGCTATCATACTGATTGGGATAAAAAGTCAGATGGTGGTGCATACACTTATTCGCATACCACAAATGATCTAAATAAGTTAAGCAACAATATTTGGGCAATTTCTACGACCTATAATAAAGGCCCACACAATGTCATGCTAGCTTACCAACAAAATACAGGTAATACAGGTTATGACTATGGTTTAGGTCAAGGTGTAGGTGATGGTCATCAAACCATTTATATGCCGAACTCATACCTGTCTGACTTCATTGGTAATGATGAAAAATCAGCACAGCTTCAATACACTTACGATTTCAGTGCAATGAATGTTCCTGGCCTATCTTGGACTTCTGCATTTGTATATGGTTGGGATATTGATGTTGCTAATCAAAATGATCGCTCTCAATTAATCACTGGTGATGCTCAAGAACGTGAATTCTTTAATCAGGTAAAATATACAGTTCAATCTGGTTTTGCTAAAGATACCAGCTTACGTGTACGTCACTCATACTACCGTGCGAGTGATGAATACCAATACGGAAACTACATTGGTGACACTAATGAATGGCGTATCTGGTTAGACATTCCTGTGAAATTATTCTAATTCACACGAATTTCAAGCCATAAAAAAACCTGCACATTGTGCAGGTTTTTTTATTCCAGGCTTTAAAAAGTTAAAACCTGGACAACAAAAAGCAATTATTTATTTGCTTCTGCATAAGCAGCAATTGAGTCCAGTACTTCTTGTTTCGCAACATCAGCACCTTCCCAACCACTTAACTTAACCCATTTTCCTGGCTCTAAATCTTTGTAGTGCTGAAAGAAATGTTCGATCTGGCTGATCAACAATGGAGGAAGATCAGTATATTCCTGAACATCTTTGTAGATTGGGGTCAGTTTGTCATGTGGAACTGCAACCAGTTTCGCATCAACACCACCGTCATCTTCCATGTTCAATTTACCGACAGGACGACAACGAATGACTGAACCTGGCTCTACTGGATGAGGTGTTACAACCAGTACGTCTAATGGGTCACCATCAAGCGATAGTGTGTTTGGTACATAACCGTAGTTTGCTGGGTAGAACATTGCTGTACCCATGAAACGGTCTACAAATAACGCATCAGAATCTTTATCGATTTCGTATTTGATTGGTGCTGCATTTGCAGGAATTTCGATGATCACATAGATATCGTTTGGCGCATCTTTACCCGCTGGGATATTGCTGTAGCTCATAGCATCACTCTTTAACAAGTTATATCTTTTAAAAAACCGCGACAATTATAACGGTTTTTAAAGATTTTTTTGGATTTTAAAATATCGAACTGTAAATATGTCCGCAGACCTGATGACTTAAACCAACTTGATGATCAGCAGCAATAAAGCTACCGGACATAACATCGAGAGCAACCATACGATAGAGCGTAAAGTCGCCCAGTTGGCCAAATAGCAGATTCCGTACAACACACGAAAAACCAGATAAGCTACACCAAAAGTCATCACTACACTTTGCGGCACCACCATATATTCCGCCATTAGAATAGCAGCAATAAAGAGTGGCAAACTTTCAAAGCTATTCTGCTGGGCAGCATTCGCGCGACTGGCCAAGCCTGAAGACTTTTCTAAAAATGCCCGTGGGTTCTGATTGTCTTTGCTGCTGAAGCCTGCTGATTTTTTTGCAATCAATGTAAACACATAAGGCAAAAGACAAGCGGCCAAAATGAGATAAATAATCCCACTAATGCTGTGCATCTGTTTTTTCTCATGAAAATTTTATCTCTATCATAGCATGGCATTTCGTGAATAAATTTTGTTAAATAGAGTGCTTTTTATTACTTGTTAAGGATTCACTATGGTCGCGCCTGATCAAAATGAAATGTTCGATGTCCTCGAGAAACAACGCCAGCATCAACGTCAAGTGGATCGCGTATTAAAAATTGTCCTACCGATTGTGGCATTTCTGATGGCTGTCATTTGTGCCAATATGAATATCTGGTCACCAATCTTCACCTTTGCCATTTTATGGATTGCCTTTTATTTCGTCGGTATCAAGCGTATGCCTCTCTGGCACTGGCTGGTCGCGATTCTGGTGTATTGCTTGGTCGATAACATTCTAAGTTATGGCAGCTTTAATCAAACCGGATTTACTCGCCAGTTTGGCACCATGTTTATCTTCTTGGGAGTAGTTGGTGTAGGTCGTCCTTATTTTGATCGCTGGTTAATGAAAAAATAAAAAGTCCAAATCAAAAAAAGCGCCTGACGGCGCTTTTTTTTTCTTATAGGTATTAGGCTGTTTTACGTAAATCTTTACGCAGGATTTTACCTACGTTTGATTTTGGCAATTCATCCATAAACTCGACATAACGTGGACGTTTATAACCGGTCAGGTTTTCTTTAGCGAATGCTAAAACTTCTTCTGTGGTTAAAGACGGATCTTTTTTCACGACAAACAGTTTTGGCACTTCACCCGATTTTTCATCTGGCACACCAATCGCAGCCACTTCCAGTACTTTTGGATGAGTTGCTACAACTTCTTCAATTTCAGATGGATAGACGTTAAAACCAGACACTAAAATCATGTCTTTCTTACGGTCTACAATTTTCACATAACCACGTGAATCCATGACACCGATATCACCGGTACGGAAGAAGCCATTCACCATGACTTTTTCAGTTTCATCCGGACGGTTCCAATAGCCTTTCATGACCTGAGGACCACGGATTGAAATTTCACCTTGCTCACCCAGTGGAACTTCATTGCCTTCATCATCCAGAATAGCCACTTCAGTCAATGGTAATGGAATACCAATAGTGCCACTGAATTCTTCAGACGCAGGTGGGTTTGCTGTTGCCACCGGAGAAGTTTCAGACAAACCATAGCCTTCAACGATATTGGTTCCGGTAACTTTCTTCCATGCTGCTGCAGTAGAAGGAAGTACGGCCATACCGCCGCCCATCGCCATTTTCAGTTTACTATGATCAAGTTGCTTAAACTCTTCATTGTTTACCAGCGCATTGAACAGTGTATTCACTGCCGGGAAGAAAGTCGGTTGATATTTACGTAGTTCTTTCATCACCGCAGGTAAATCACGCGGGTTTGGAATCAGAACGTTCGCCTGACCTTTGTACATACCGTAAAGTGCGCATACCATGAATGCAAAGATATGATAAAGCGGCAAGGCACAGAAAATACGGTCATCTGGCTGACCATCTTGCGCACCAAATTTACTCTGGAAAATACCGTCACACTGCAGCATGTTCGCAACCAAATTACGATGTGTCAGTTCAGCGCCTTTAGATACACCCGTCGTACCCCCTGTGTACTGAAGAACTGCTGTATCGCTCAGGGTCAATTCAGGGCGTTTATAGTTACTTGGATTAACTTTAGATAACGCCGCATTAAATCTCACATGGCCTGGAATATCCCAAGCTGGAATTTGCTTGCGTACAGAACGCAATACAAAGTTCACCAGTGTGCCTTTCAAGGCACCCAGCATGTCACCGACAGAAGCGACCACGACATGTTTCACTGGTGTTTTACCAATAATCGCTTGATAAACAGAAGCAAAGTTCTCAATAATTACCAGTACTTCAGCGCCTGAGTCATTCAATTGATGCTCAAGTTCACGCGATGTGTAGAGTGGATTCACGTTGACCAATACCAAACCTGCGCGGAACACCCCAAGTGCCACGACTGGATACTGAAGAACGTTTGGCATCATCACTGCCACACGTGAACCTTTTGCCAACCCCAAGCTTTGTAGATAAGTTGCAAACTTGCGGCTCGCCTCTTCCAATTCATTGAAAGTCATTGCCTTATCCATAAAGATAAAGGCATCACGCGAGCCGAATTTTTGGAAATTACGCTCAAAAATATCTACTAGAGAAGTATTTTCTGCTGGTAATTCTACTGTTTCTGGAATCCCTGTTTTTTGGTATTCAGCAAACCAAATTTTTTCCATAATGGCCATCTCTCCAATCATAATCCTTAGTATTTCAACTGTTTTTTTCAATATCACACGCCATTTTTAGACTTGTATATGTGCGATATTGCATCCATCTTGTTGAATCGTTGTTCATATATAACGTATTTCGCAGGATGGATGCTAGTCTTATCTTTGAATCAACAGTTTATTTGCTTTTTGATATCCGCGTGGTAAAAGCTGTCCTTTTGCACCGCGCTTACCGATATATTTGCGCAAATCATCCCCTTTTAATTTTAACTGCTGTTGTCCTGCAAGCACTTGAATTATTTCATCAAGCTTCAATATTGTCATGGACAAAATTTGTTCATCACCTTCAAGTTGTATCAATTTATTTCCTTTACCTTTGTTCAGTACAGGTAATTCTGCTAAATCGACAATCAACAGGCGTCCTGCTGAACTGAGCAGTGCAACATGTGTGGCATCTTCGAGTGGCTGCAGGTTCATGACCTCTGCCCCTTCAGATAAATTCAGGAAAGCTTTCCCGGCTTTGGCACTGGTATCCAGCTGCTTGGCCTGGGTTTTAAAGCCATAGCCTTTGTTGCTTGCTGCTAGAATTTCAGTTTCATCCTCTGCCACCAGAACCTGTTTAAAACCTACCCCGCTGCCTGGAGACAGTTTTGAACTGAGTGGTTCGCCGAGACCACGCGCAGATGGCAGCGTGTTGATGGCCAAGGCATAGCTACGCCCAGTGTCATCTAATACATAAACGCGTTGATTGGATTTGCCCTGTGCATGACTCAAGTATTGATCACCAGCACGGAAATTCAGATTTTCTGCATCGACTTCATGACCTTTGGCACAGCGAATCCAGCCAGCTTCTGATAACACCACCGTTACCGGATCGGCCGGCAACATTTCAGTTTCATTAATTGCAGCAGCTTCGGCACGCTGTACGATTGGCGAACGGCGATCATCGCCAAATTTCTTGGCATCGTCTTTCAGCTCAGAAATGATCAAGCTTTTTAAAGATTCCGGATTGGCCAGTTGTTCACGAATCACTGCCGCTTTCGCTTCCAGTTCTTCCTGCTCACGGCGCATTTCCATTTCTTCAAGCTTGGCTAAATGACGCAATTTCAGTTCCAGAATCGCTTCAGCCTGAATTTCGTCAATATTAAAACGCTGCATCAGTACCGGCTTTGGCTGATCTTCCTCACGGATAATCTGAATCACTTCATCAATATTCAGATAGGCAATGATCAGACCGCCGAGAATATGTAGGCGTTTTTCGATCTTGTTCAGATGATATTGCAGACGGCGTGTTACCGTGATTTTACGGATTTCAATCCATTCCAGTAAAATACGACGAATCGATTTCACCTGTGGACGGCCATCGGCACCAATCATGTTCATATTGACACGATAACTGGATTCCAGATCGGTGGTGGCAAACAAGTGACTCATCACCGATTCGGCATCAATACGATTCGAACGCAGGACAATCACTAAACGGGTTGGATTGGCATGATCCGATTCATCCCGTACATCGCTGACCAATGGCAGTTTTTTGGCCTGCATCTGATCGGCAATCTGGGTGATGATTTTGGAACCTGACACCTGATACGGTAGTTCCGTGATAATAATTTCGTTTTTATCGACGCTATAGACCGCACGCATGCGATAACTGCCACGACCTGTGGTCTGAATTTTTAACAGCTCAGCAGGCGGAGTGATAATTTCAGCTTTGGTCGGCAAATCTGGCGCAGGAATATATTCTGCGATTTTTTCATCGGTCAGGTTCGGATTACGAATCAGCGCAATCGTACCTTTGACCACTTCACGCAGGTTATGCGGTGGAATGTCTGTGGCCATACCGACAGCAATACCAGTGGTGCCATTCAGCAAGATGTTCGGTACACGTGCCGGCAAGTTCACCGGTTCTTTCATCGAACCGTCAAAGTTGTCCTGCCATTCACAGGTGCCCTGTCCCAGTTCAGACAGTAATAGTTCACTGTACTGGGAAAGCTTGGCTTCGGTATAACGCATCGCTGCGAAAGACTTTGGATCATCTGGTGAACCCCAGTTGCCCTGCCCTTCAATAAACGGGTAACGATAACTAAAGGGCTGTGCCATCAGCACCATGGCTTCATAACAGGCCGAGTCACCATGCGGATGGTATTTACCCAGTACGTCACCGACTGTACGTGCCGATTTCTTTGGTTTGCTGGTCCATTTCAGGCCCAGCTCACTCATGGCATAGACAATCCGGCGCTGTACCGGTTTCAGGCCATCGCTAATATGAGGGAGTGCCCGATCCATAATCACGTACATGGCGTAATTCAGATAAGCTTGTTCGGTAAATTCTGCTACGGAGCGGTTTTCTGTCGCATGATGCGCAAGGCTTGTCATAACAACCTATAGTCCTAAATAATTCGTTTTTGTATCAATGTTTCTTATGCTAAGTCGTGGCTGTAGATGACACAAGGGCATCAAATCGTTCAGCGCGACAATTTGTGTCTTATGGCCTAAAAATATCCACTTTATAGGCCCTAAGCAACTAAAAAATCATTCCCTTTATAAGCCCATCGATTCGAGGGTCTTGCCTTTGGTTTCTTCACCCAAGACCAGAATCACAATCGCGACAGCGACCAGAACTGCCGTAAACATGGTAAAGACATAGCTAAAGCCATTCGGCATACCCATCAGATGGGTTACAGCAAAAGGTGCCGCGATACCGCCAATCCGGCCAACAGCCCCGGCCCAGCCTGAACCAAAGGCACGGATATTGGTCGGATATTGTTCCGGCGTATAAGTATAGAGTACGCCCCAGGCACCCAGATTAAAGAAGGACATCAGACAGCCCCAAATCACGATTTCAGTAACACTACCCGACTGACCAAAGAAATAGGCAGAAATCGCGCACATGCCAATAAAGCCGGCCAAAGTCGGCTTACGACCGAGTTTTTCGACCAGCCATGCCGCCACCAGATAACCGGGCAACTGCGCCAGAATCATAATCAGCACATATTCAAAAGACTGGACAATGCTATAGCCTTCTTTGACCAGTAAACTTGGCAACCAGGTAAAGATGCCATAATAGGAAAAGATAATACCGAACCAGATCAGCCAGAGCATAAGCGTACGGCGCGCAAAGATACCCGACCATAACTGGGAAAATGAAATATTCTGCTTCTCTGCGACCGGTTTCACTTCAAAAATTTCATAGACTTGAACGCCACATTGACGCTCAATCTTTTTCACCAGTGCCGAAGCTTCCTCTATACGGCCACGGTTAATCAGGAAAGGAATAGATTCCGGCACCATTTTCCAGATCACGATGGCATACAGCGCAGGCAGGCCACCAATCATGAAAGCGGTTTGCCAGCCAAAATCTGGAATGATAAAGCGCGATACTAGCGCCGCGACCAGCCAGCCCAGCCCCCAAAAACTTTCCAGCAAGACAATAAAACGGCCACGTACATGCGCAGGAATATATTCACTGACCAGCGTTACGGCCACGGGTAGCTGACCACCCAAGCCCAAACCGACGATAAAACGGAATACCAGCAGCCAGGTCAGATCCGGTGCAAAAGCACAAGCTGCAGTGGCCAGGCTATAAATGACCAGGGTCGCAGCAAAGACTGTTTTACGGCCAAAACGGTCTGCCAGGCCACCTGAACAAATCGCCCCGATCGCCATGCCGACAAAACCGATCGACACCACCCAGCTTTTTTGATCGGCAGTCATCTGCCAGTCTTCAGCCATTTTTGCCAGGATAAAGGAAATCAATCCGGTATCCATCGCATCAAACATCCAGCCCAGTCCAATCACCACCAGCAAGGTGTAGTGAAACCTACCAATCGGTAAGCGTTGTATGCGAGAAACTAAATCCATAACAAAAATCTCTGATCAGGTGGAACGGGAGATGCTGCTTTCTCAACAGGTGGGCTGCTTTATATTTTTTATACTACGAATTGAGCTGAATGCGGCTATTTTTATTGCCGCACTTTATACATTTAAAAATTAAGATTCGTCTTTGGAAGATGCCGAGTGCTCATCATCATCTTTATAAATGAATTTTGGCATTTCCAGACCAAAATAGATGGCGATCAGACGTAAGCTAAAACCAAAAATCAGGGTAGACAAAATGGTCAGATCCTGCGACAAGCCGTAGTGGCTACAGAGCCAGTAAAAGATCACTGAAACAAAGGCAATACTGGCATACAGTTCACGGCGGAACACCAGCGGCACGTCATTACATAAAATGTCACGCAAAATCCCGCCAGACACTCCGGTCAAAACACCCGCGACGGCGCTGACCACAAAACCATGTCCCATTTCCAGGGCAATCTGGCAGCCAATAATGGTAAAGCCAATGAGCCCCAAGGCATCCAGTACCAGGAAGACATTACGTAACTGTCGCATCCATTTGGCAATCAGGATCGTCACGAAGGCTGCGCAACAGGTCAGCACCAGATATTCGGGATGTTTGACCCAGGTCAAGGGATAATGTCCGAGCAGAACATCGCGGACCGAACCGCCACCCAGTGCAGTAACACAGGCAATAATCATCACGCCAAACCAGTCCATGCTGCGCCGGCCAGCGGACAGTGCCCCGGTCATGGCTTCAGCGGTAATTGCAATAATATAGATGACGGTCAGTAACATCGCCCTGCTTCCACCTGAGGCTTTGAGATGGCGGCTATTCTAAGCTAAATCTGTGTGAAAGTTATAAGAATCCGGCACAACATTGCTTAAATTTTTTACCTGAACCACAAATACAGGGCTGTTTCATGCCGAGGGTCTGATCCGTGGTCGGATCCAGGAAATACCAGCGACCTTCCAGCTTCACAAAATGTGAAACTTCATGATGTATCTGTGCCTGCTTACCATCATGATAATGAGCCTTGAACTCAACCAATGCATGATTTTTATCTAATTTTTCATCGGCTTGAACTATCTCAAGCTTTAACCACTGATTGGCTTTACTCCAATCACTAATCGCTTGCAGGTCCAGCGCCTGTTGCTGACCCAGCGCAGTCGTGGTTTTGATGTAATCGATTTCATGCTTCGCGAAGGCACTATAACGGGAACGCATGAGTTGCTGCGCAGTCTCTGCGACCCGTTGTCCTGCATGTAAGGGCTGACAACAGCTGTGATATTCGCCTTGTCCACATGGACATGCTTCTGACATTTCAGTTCCATAAAAATAGCCCGACAATGCGGGCTATTTTAGCAAACTTTACAGGCCAAATATTGGCTAGAGTCTAGTCCTGTGCAGGAAGCTGCGGAATGATATGCACTTTATCGATCTTATGGCCGTCCATGGTAACCACTTCAAAGATATGTCCATCTGCTTCAAATTTTTCACCACTATGCGGTAAACGTGCCATATGGAATAGCACATAGCCGGACAGGGTAGAATATTCTTCAGTTTCATTGACCAGATCACGATCAAGCAATAAGGAAACATGACGGATGTCGGTGGAACCATCCAGAATCAGGCTGCCATCTTCCAGACTTTCTGCAGCAGCTTGCAGCTCATCTTCATCCGGAAATTCACCGGCAATTGCTTCAAGGATATCAATTGGCGTGACAATCCCTTCAATCGAACCATATTCATTCAGGACAATCGCCATTTGCAATGGAGCCTGACGCAATTGCTCCATCACCATCAGGACCTGGGCATTTTCATGCACGATCACCGGTTCACGTAAGTGCTTTTCAAAATCCAGCACCCCGGTTTCAATGTATTCGTTCAGGACTTTATGAGTCAGTACCACCCCGGCAATATTATCGAGTTCACTACGCGCCACGATCAGACGTGAATGGCTCATTTGCAATAACTGTTCTTTGATAGTGTCGGGCTCATTGTCCAGATCAATCCATTCTAGTTCAGGACGTGGCGTCATCACCGACTTGACCGGACGTTCCGACAGACCCAGTACCCCCTGCACCATGACACTGTGATAAATACCGTTTTCATCATTAAAGACTTCATCAGCAAAGGCACGTGTCGCCAGAACATCTTCCGGCTCAGAAGAATCATTGTCCTGAGCAGGTTTGCCGCCGAGCATGCGCATCACTGCTGAAGCAGTACGGTAGCGCATGTCGGTGGTGGTCACCATTTTTTCCTGATTGCGTTTCATGGTCTGGTTAATAAATTCGACAATCACCGAGAAGCCAATTGCAGCATACAGGTAACCTTTCGGAATATGGAAACCGAAGCCTTCGACCACCAGCGAGAAGCCGATCATCATCAGGAAGCCCAGACACAGAATCACCACGGTCGGATGTCTGTTGACGAAATCCATCAGAGCTTTGGATGCCCAGAGCATAATCCCGATGGCAATAATCACGGCAATCATCATCACTGACAGGTCTTTGACCATACCAACCGCAGTAATCACGCTGTCTAATGAGAATACGGCGTCCAGCACTACGATCTGGACAATCACCATCCAGAATACCGCATGGACCGGATTTTCTTCTTTGATGACGGGTTTGGCTTCCAGACGCTCATGCAGTTCCATGGTGCCTTTAAACAGCAGGAACACCCCACCAAACAATAGAATCAGATCGCGGCCCGAGAAAGCATGATCAAAGATGTGGAATAGTGGATCAGTGAGGGTCACTACCCAGGCAATCGAGGCTAGTAAGATCAAACGCATCAGCAGGGCCAGCATCAAGCCGACAATCCGCGCCGTATTACGTTGTTCTGGTGGCAGTTTCTCCGCCAAAATAGCAATGAAAACCAGATTGTCGATCCCGAGTACAATCTCAAGAACAATCAACGTGAGTAAACCGACCCAGGCTGAAGGGTCTGACATCCATTCAAAGATCATACGCTTGGCTCCTGAAGCTCAGGACTGCAGCATGGAATCACCTGACGCTGTGACACAGTAAAACAGAATTTTTTATATTGAATAAGATCAATTATTTGGCGTAGATTTATAAAGTTAAACGGCCAACTACCACTACCCATCGTCGTTCTATTGTTGTGAAACCAATTTTCAGTATATCAAGATCAATTTGAAATTCACCTGTTTTCATAGCTGTTTATCGATGAATTTTGCTGAGCCCTATTGCAGTGAAAATGTCCCTGCTCACAGAATTGTCATATTTGTTAATTAAGCTATAGTCACAAGAAAGAAAAATGATAAGGTGAAGAAAATAAATGCAAAGCGTAATTCAAATGACAGATTATTTTAAAGAAAACTCCCCAAAAACAACACGCCCTCTAGTGGCTCTCTATTGTGGTTCACGTGCAGGCAACAAACCAGTTTATTTAGAAAAAGCCATTCATCTCTCGCAAGGACTGGCAGAACATGGTTTCGGGCTGGTTTACGGTGGCGCCAGTATTGGCTTGATGGGACAGGTCGCGGATGCCATGATCCAGCATGGCGGTGAAGCTGTAGGGGTGATTCCTGAATTTATGCTGGATTATGAAATTGCCCATAACCAGCTCACCGAATTACATGTGGTGACCAGCATGCATCAACGCAAGGCTATGATGGCCGAGCGGGCCTGTGCCTTTGTGGCATTACCGGGTGGACTGGGCACGTTTGAGGAAATTCTGGAAATTGCCACTTGGGGTCAGCTAAACCAGCACCAAAAACCGATGATGCTCTATAACGTGAATGGCTTCTATGATGCCTTGATTGCGCAGCTGGACCGCGCCGTTGAAGATGGTTTTTTACCGCCACAGCATCGTGCCAAACTGATCATTTGTGAACACGAAGAAGAAATTTATACGACTTTAACCAATTTAGGCCATCCGCAAAGATTTGTAGTCTAAGCTTCTCAAGCAATAAAAAAGCGAGCACCTGGCTCGCTTTTTTATTGGATTTTTAATATCAGGTCTTATTGACCATAATTCGTCACAAACTCATAAAACATCGGCAAAGTCGTTGCCAGAATGACCGACATAGCCAGACCGAACATCAGTTTCATGGCATCTGCACTGACATTGCGTGACGTACGATGTTTATTGACTTCATCCAGAATCATCGACATGGCAAATTCACGACCTGCAAGTAATCCCAGGAATACCCAAGTGGTACTCATTGGAATATTGCTCCACTCTTTGAAGATCAACAGGATAATGGCATACAGGAAGTCGATAATCGTCGCAGCACGAATGTCGGTCACACCGGTTTTGGTATCGACAATTTTCTGGATGGCCCCACCACGTTGATACAGAATCACGCCCAGCAACACTACGAATACCGTAATCGCAAACATCAGGAATTCAAACGGTACCTGACGCGGCACATACACGAAGATGTTGGCCAGATCCTGAATCAGCCATTGGCTCCACAGGAAACCGGTAGATACCCACTGCAAGCCCATCCAGACCTTGGAGTGTTCCTGATGACGTGTCTTGGCAAAATGGCGTGCCAGCTGCTTGACCACAAAACGATAGATGACAATCGCCACCACAAAGGCCACCGCATAGCCCATCATCGATTTGACCATCATCGAGCCTAAGCTGGCGGGAGAGAAAATCGTAAGCACCAGGAAAGTGGTACTGACTGGAATCCCGTATTTGGTCAGCATCAATAGCAGAATTGGCGGCACAATGTACAGCCAGGTAATGCCACCTTCAGGGAAAGGAATCGTTTCTAAACGACCGTATGAGGCATCACCCACCCCAGATGCATACCAACCATAGACCAATACGACAATTAAAATTGAGCTGATATAAATCCACAATACCCACCATGGGCGATGTGAATTCGAAGAAATAAATGTCCCTAAGGTTTGAGGTACATCATTTCCGACAATAGAGTAAGCGGCCAAACAGAAGCCGATCACCATCAAAATCTCGATTGTCATAAAAACAAACCTATACGCGAGGAGATTTCAGCAGTGCTGAAAAGTTGGCCCAAGATTATGACGGTTTTATTTCATTTTAATGACAAGACTGTCATATATATGGTCACCTTACAAAAAAGAGCACCGAAGTGCCCTGAATTTAAAAGCTTTTGACTACTTGAGATTTACTTGATAAATCGTGGTACTGCCACTGACTTCATGGCCGACCACCAGGAGGGGTTTCTTATTCGGGGAGTCTTTGGCGGGGATAAATACCAAACCTTCCGGTCCTAAATCACCGGCTTGTCCCATTTCAATCTGCGCTGTAGTCGCTTTAAAATCACGTGAATTAATATATTGCACGAAGACTGGTGATGCAGGTGTAGACACATCATAGACCATGATGCCACCGACACGCTCCAGCCCAATAAAGGCAAAGGTTTTTTGGCCAATCTGCCCCAAGGTCACCCCTTCAGGTTCCGGCCCTTTATTGTCACTGCGATTATCCAGTCCGGCTTCTTCATGATTAAAGTTGAAAATTTCAGGATGATGTTTGGCAATATACTGCTCAAATTGATCGCCCGAATCCCATACCAAATCCAAACCGGTCTGCTGATCATTTTCCACCCAGATACTGACCGAGCGGGTACCAAAGCTATATAAATGATCATAGACCAGATTGTCCCGTTCATTCAGTTTGGCTGTACCATCGGCATTTTTTTGATAGCCTTCGGTCCAACTAATATTTAACCGACCAAGCAGATGATCTTCACGGCAGTCTTTGGCATCCCCTGCAATAGCACCGCAGTAGGCAAAGTTAGCCGGATTGAGTTCTGCACCTTTGGCCAATACCCGAAGATGGGCTGGTAAATCATCACCCAAACGGCGGTCAAAACCTTTGGCATGGACCAAGTGTTTCACCCGCCATTCTTCTACAAAGCCCTGGCTGGTATCGTTATTGAAATATGCAGGATTGTTTTCACCCCAGGCACGGGCATCGCCTTCATTGGCAGACACAATATAGGTTTTGCCCGCGACCTCGAAACTTGCAATCGCATCTGGCATATATAAGCCACGTACATTGGCCCAAGTTTGAATATTGATTTTGCCTTTACCGTCGACACCATCCGCATCGCTGACATCCATGCCATGACCCTTCATGCCATGATCTTTGAAGCCAAATGGATAAACAGCGAGTACCTTGGCAGAAGCCACATCAATTTTGGCCAAGGCATTGTTTTCTTGTAAGGCAACCCAGGCGGTTTTTCCATCTTTTGAAACAGTAATGTACTCAGGTTCAAAATCCTGAGCTGCGCTGGCCTTTGGTCCGAAAATGCGGATGCCCTGTTCACGCAATGCTGCTTCCCGTCCATTCAAGGCCTTAAAGTCTGCTGTACGAACGATCGGGGCTTTTAAATTGGCCAGACTAATGACAGACACTGAACCTTCAGGGTCAACCTGATAATCATCAGAAGGCTCGCCTTCATTGGCCACCAACAAGCTTTGACCATCTGGTGTGAAAGTCAGCATGTCCGGCAAGGCGCCCACCTGTGCGTGGGCCAGCTTGCTCAGGTCTTTGGCCTGATATAAGGCCACATAGCCAGGATCGGTTTTCACAGCAGCCTGAATCGTAATGGCGACAATGCCATTATGTACCGCGACACTGTTGACCTCAGCCTCTGGCGCAATGTCATCGACCGTGATAGATGTTATTTTTTTCGGCTGATCAGGTCGACTTAAATCCAGTACATCCAATACGCCTTCTTTGGCATTGACCACGAATAGGCGTTGACTCTCGGCATCAAAGGCCGGAATTTCTGCTGCACTTTGCGCAAACATACCCGATTCATAAGCAGCTAATTTGCTTAACTCGATCGAGTTCGGTGTAGCCTCGACGATTGGAACCGGTGTTTCATTTTCATTCTCACTTCCACATGCCACCATCCCCACAGCCAGCATGGCCACTATCAATGACTTTAATTTTAATTTCATTTTTTGTTGATCTATCATGAAGAATTCGTGACCAATTTATAACCAGAGCATTGCAGTGCCATGACAGATCGGTTGCAGTTACTTGACACAACACTGCTATAAAAGTTGACACGCTTTATATACGACAGACTCGACTGATTCCTTTAAACTATTCAAAATTTTCAGTTTTCCAGAATTATGAATGCCACGCCTACGCATCAAGCCTTAGATCCCGAGTTCAGACTGCTGGTCTTGTTGGTCTCGATTGGCTTTTTCATGCAGGGGCTGGATACCACCATTATTAATACCGCCCTACCTGCAATTGCCCAAAATTTGCAGGAAGATCCGCTACGCATGCATAGTGTGGTTGTGGCTTATGTGCTGTCTGTGGCGGCCTGCATTCCCTTAAGTGGCTGGCTGGCAGACCGGTTCGGGGTCAGAAATACCTATTTTGCTGCAATTATTATTTTCTCTTTGGCCTCTTTGGGCTGTGCCTGGTCAAGTAGCCTGAATGAATTATTGGTGTACCGGATCTTTCAAGGGATAGGTGGTGCATTATTGCTGCCGGTAGGCCGGCTGGCCATGCTAAAGATCATTCCCCGTACCCAGTTTCTGGCCGCTATGAGCCTGATGAGTCTGGCCGGCCTGATTGGTCCTTTAATTGGGCCGACCCTAGGTGGCTGGATGGTCGAATATCTGTCCTGGCATTGGATTTTCCTGATCAATTTGCCGATTGGCTTGCTGGGCGCACTGATTACCTTTAAGGCCATGCCGAATGTACTTGAACCTACAGTCGCTCGCTTTGATTATTGGGGCTTTATCTTGCTGGTCGTGGCCATGGTGGGCCTCTGTCTGGGAATTGAAAATTTTGCCAGTCCACAAAACTCGCTGTGGTGGAGCCTGAGCCTGATTCTAGCCGGTTTATTGGCCACCCTGGTTTATGCCTATCATTCGCATACGCATAGCAATGCCCTGTTTCGCAGCCGGCTGTTTAAAAATAAAATTTATGCGATTGGTATTTTGGGTAATTTCTTTGCCCGTCTCGGCGGTAACTCGATTCCGTTTTTACTGCCGCTGATGTTGCAGGTGGCTTTCGGTTTCGAACCTTTTATTACCGGTTTATTGATGATTCCGACTGTGCTTGGTTCGCTGGCTTCCAAACCGATTATCCGCAACATCATTCAGCGTTTTGGCTACCGTCGGGTCTTGCTGGTCAATACCTTACTGGTAGGTCTATGTATTGCCAGTTTTGCCCTGACCACGGCGGAAACCCCAATCTGGCTCCGTGCGATTCATTTCTTTATCTTCGGCATTTTAAATTCACTGCAATTCGTGTCGATGAATACCCTGACCTTAAAGGACTTAAGCCAGCAGGATGCCAGTAGCGGCAACAGTTTCCTGTCGATGATCATGATGCTGTCAATGAGTATCGGGGTGGCACTGGCAGGAACACTGGTGAACATGCTGAGTGCCTATTACGGCGCTGACAATCTGGTGGCTGCTTTTCATGTATCACTGATCTGTTTAGGCTGCATCAATATTATTGCGGCCTATATTTTTTGGCATATTCCTAAAAATACCCCGGTTTGATGCGCTATATTCACTTTGGGCTGATTGTAAGTTTTAGGCTAAATCACATATAGGCAAGGACTGAAAATGCAAAAAAATCAGGCTCCGAACAGAGTTCATAAATCGCTCTTGATTGGGCTGGGCATACTGATCACTGTGATCACGATCGCCATGGTCTATCTCTGCCTGATGAAAGCACCGTCTGCCCATGCAGCCGATTATCCTATTCAGGGTTTTGATGTATCGCATCATCAAAAAGAGATTCAGTGGCAGCAGATTTCGCCTGAAAAATACCGTTTTGTTTATCTGAAAGCCACTGAAGGCGGCGACTTTAAAGATACCCGTTTTCAGGAAAATTGGTTGAAAGCACGTGAACGCGGCTTTTTGGTCGGTGCCTATCATTTTTACCGGCTCTGCCGCGATGGCAGCATTCAAGCCCAGAATTTTATTGACTCCGTACCCAATAAACCGGATGCCTTACCGCCAGTAATTGATCTGGAATATGACAGCAAATGCATCAATACCTATTCTAAAGAGCAGCTTTTAAACGAAATTCAGGTGATGCACGATGCCCTGAAAAAGCATTATGGCAAGCAGCCGATTTTCTATATTTCTAAAGCTTTTTATAATATTGTACTGGCAGGACACTTTCCTAACGTACCACTCTGGGTACGTGAATACAAAGGTCTGCCTGATTTAAAAGATCAGCCTAACTGGACGTTTTGGCAACATACCAGTCAGGGGAAAATTCCCGGTATTACCACACCGGTAGACCTGAATGTTTTTTATGGCTCAGAACAGCAATGGCTGGATTTTCTCAAAAAGAATGCGATTGTAGTACCTTCATCTGAGAATAAAGTGAAATAAAGCTGATCGCCTGAAAACAAGTTCTTTATAAAAACAACAAGGAAATAAAAAGATTGAAATGGATAAAAGGCATTTTACTCGGTCTGGTGATTCTACTCCTACTCATCGCGGGTATGCTGGCTTATCTGTTGCAAGCTTCGGGCAAGGTTAGTGACTTTAAAGCGTGGCAGCCGCAAACCGGTATATCCGTTCACGGGCTTACAGTCAATTTTTTTGGTGTGTCCACCCTGTTACTCGATGATGGCCACGATCAGATCCTGATTGATGGTTTCTTTAGCCGGCCATCTTTGTGGCAAGTAATTACTCGACCTATTCAAAGTGACAAGCTACTCCTTGAACAACTGGTACAACGCCATGAATTGAGCCGGACCAAAGCCATTCTGGTCAGTCACTCGCATTATGATCATGTTCTGGATGTCCCGGCCTTACTGGAGATGCTTCCCGAAACCGTTATCGTCGGTTCGCCGAGCACCCTGAATATCGCCCGGGCAAATCCCAAAGTTACTCCACAGCAATTACAGCCGATTAAGCCTGGGCAAGTACAGCAATGGGGACATTTCCAGATCACGGCAATTCCCTCACAACATACCCCGCCCACAGCGATAAATAATGATTTAGGCGAAGAGCTGCTGCAGCCTTTAACTCTTCCGGCTAAATTTTCCGAATTTAAGGAAGGTGGCAGTTTCGATTACCTGATTGAACATGCAGGACATAAAATTCTGGTCAAGGCCAGTACCGGATTTATTCCAAAGCAATTGCAGCATCTGAAAGTCGATACCCTGTTTTTAGGCATTGCTCAGCTCTCCAGACAATCCAGTGACTATCAGCAACAATATCTGGCTGAAACCCTGAACCTGCTCAAGCCCAAAGTGGTGATTCCAGTGCATTGGGATGATTTTTTTCAGCCTTTAAAGCAGCCACTGCAATTTTTACCCCGTCTGGCCGATGACACCCCAAAAAGTTTGCAACTTCTGATTCAGACTGCCGAGACACAAGGGACCAAAGTCATTCTGCTCAGCGAACCGCAGCCCTATTTACTCAACGCAGCCGTCGCTTCCCAATCCGATTAAAGCCCCTTAAGATAGCGGACATGCGCAAAATTATTCATATCGATATGGATGCGTTTTATGCCTCGGTAGAGCTGCGTGAACGTCCAGAACTGAAAGACTCACCTGTGGTGATAGCCTCGCATCATCCTCGGGCGGTGGTCGCGGCTGCCTCCTATCCGGCCCGGGTTTATGGCCTGCGTTCTGCCATGTCCATGGGGCAGGCGCGCAAACTGTGTCCTCAGGTCATCGTGATTGAGCCGGATTTTGCCAAATACCGGCAGGTATCGGCCCAGATTCATCAGATCTTCCAGCAATATACTTCCCTGATCGAGCCACTGTCTCTGGATGAAGCCTTTCTGGATGTCACGGAGAATTTACAGCAGATTCCCAGTGCCACCGAAGTCGCCATACGGATTCGCGAGGATATTTTTCAAGCCACCGGATTAACCGCTTCTGCTGGAGTAGCCCCCAACAAGTTTCTCGCTAAAATTGCTTCGGACTGGCACAAACCGAATGGCATCTGTGTGATTAAGCCATCACAAGTTCAGGGATTTATCCAGAATCTGCCCCTGAAAAAAATTCCCGGTGTGGGTAAAGTCACCCAGGAAAAACTAAAAAGCCTGAATCTAGAAACTTTAGGCGATTTACAGCAAATTGATGAAGCCTTACTGATTCAGCATTTTGGCAAATATGGCCGGCGGCTGTTTTTGTACGCTCAAGGCATTGATGAACGACCGGTCGAAGTAGAACGGGAACGCCAGCAAATTTCCAAAGAAACCACTTTTGATGATGACCTGCATCTAAACCAATGTCGCCCCTATTGGGAACCTTTACTTGGACAAGTATGGCAAAGCCTACAAAAGAAACAGCTTTCGGCTCGCGGCGTTACGGTCAAATTAAAACTCAAGAATTTTCAAGTGATGCAACACAGTAAAAGTTTTAAACAGGTGCTGCGTAGTCCACAGGAATTAGCCCAAGCCTTGGACTTACTGCTCGACGACTTGCATATTGCCCCGCAGATGCAATTCCGGCTGATCGGCGTCGGCGTGTATCAGCTCAGCGTCCCCGAAACTGAAACCCAGTTATTGCTACTCTAAACCTTTTTTGATCATGTTTTAGGCATCAGTTTAAAAATACGGCAACTTTGTTTTTACATTTTGATTTTTTAGAGTACTCTATCTGCGCAATGCATTATCCATGTATGTGCCGAGATGCTGAAAATCACCTTTACTTTCAGCATGATGTCCTGTGATTAGCGTGACGATCAAATCCGAATATTGCAGGGCAACTCTGATGTAACTCATGGAATCCCCTCCTGCATGTCTTCTGTAAATTCTTCTGTTGTTCAAGAACAACGCGCACGTAAAGCTGCGCTGTCTAGTTTTGTTGGTGCTGTTGTCGATTGGTATGATTTTCTCCTTTATGGCATTGTTGCAGCCTTAATTTTTAAAGATCAGTTTTTCCCCAGTATTGGCGAGAACATGGGTACCCTTGCGGCACTAGCCACCTTTGGGGTCGGCTTCCTGTTTCGTCCTTTAGGCGGTGTGGTATTTGGTCACTTTGGTGACAAGCTCGGCCGCAAAAAAATGCTGGTACTCACGGTAATCCTGATGGGAATTTCCACGGTCGGGATTGGTCTACTGCCAAATTTCGAGGCAATTGGCTGGTGGGCTCCGGTGCTGTTGGTGTTTTGTCGAGCCTTGCAAGGCTTTGCTGTCGGTGGTGAATGGGGCGGCGCAGCTCTGATGGCAGTTGAAAATGCACCCAAGGGTAAAAAAGCCTTTTATAGCAGTGGCGTTCAGGTCGGCTATGGTGTTGGCTTGGTATTGGCCACCGGTGCAGTGTCGATTATTATTGCGACACTGGGTGAAGAAGCCTTTGCCGAGTGGGCATGGCGTATTCCCTTTCTGGCCAGCATCGTACTGTTAGCTGTGGCGATGTGGATTCGCCGTGATCAGGATGAATCTCAGGAATTTGTAGAAAAGGTGGTCAAAGCAGACCATCATCCAGAAAAGCTGCCAATCTTGCAAGCCATCAGCAAACATCCAAAAGCTTTCTTCTATATCATTGCCTTACGTCTGACTGAATTGCTGACCATGTATCTGGTCACCAACTTTGCCCTGAACTATTCCACCAGCAACCTAGGCATGGACAAACAGTTCTTCCTGAATATCACGCTGATGGTCGGGGTAATTAGCTGTTTCAGTATTCCATTTTTTGCTTGGCTGGCGGATAAATTCAATCATCAGAAAATGTGTGTCTGGGGCGGTTTGATTGGTGCGCTTTCAGCCTTTCCATTTTTTATGGCGCTCGATGCACAAAACACCTGGATGATCATTGTCGGGGCAATTTTACTGGCGAACGTCGCACACGATATGGTGGTCAGTGTCCATCAACCGATTTTCACCTCCCTGTTTGGCACAGAATACCGCTACAGCGGTGCCGGAGTTGGCTATCAGGTGGCGAGCATCATTGGGGGTGGTTTTACCCCATTTATTGCAGCGGCACTGGTGATTTGGGCGGATGGTTCATGGCATTATGTAGCCATCTATCTGGCGGTGGGTTGTCTGCTGACTGCACTGGTCGCAGCCCTGATGCCCAAAACTCAGGATGAACAACATGACAGTTGAACGTTTACACGTATCGAAACGCTTTTCGGAAATTGCTATTGCCGGTAATCTGGTGCATCTTGCCGGCCAGCTGGCCACAGATGTTGAACTGGATATTAAAGGGCAAACCCAACAGACTTTAGATATTATTGACCAGTTTCTGGCAGATGCCGGCACAGACAAAAGTCACATCATGTCGGTAACCATCTATTTGAAAGACATTGAAAAAGATTATGCAGCCTTCAATGAAGTCTGGGATGCCTGGGTCGCTGATATCGAAGCGCTGCCTCGTACCTGTGTAGAAGCAAAACTCTATGATCCACGGGTATTGGTCGAACTGACTGTCGTGGCGGTTAAACCAGAATAATGTTTCAAGATCAATACTCATAAAAAAAGCATGCTTCTGGCATGCTTTTTTGTTTTAGCCCACAGCTTTGATTTTACTGCGCTCTAAATCCGAATATAAATAATATTTTTTCAGATCATTGCTAACTGTATATTTGGGCATTTTCTGCATTTGCGCTTGCTCCTGCAGGAAGTCCTGGCGCAACTGATAATATTCCGGCACATCATCGTAACGGATCACCCGATAACCGGCCATGGTCAGTAATGCATCCTGAAAACCCGTCTGCTGAGGACGCTTTAAGATTAAGGGATCATCTACTCCCACCACAGCTAGAATCTGGTGCTGCTGATCCAGAATGACAAAATCTGCAGTCAGGTTGCGGTACTTATGTCGAGTCCGGTTAAATTTAGTCGTCATTAAGGCATCATAGGAAACATGTGCCAGAATAATGTATTCAGGTAAGACTTCTCTCAGGCGAGTGAAGGTCAATTGTTCATTCAGGTTAAAAATAGCACGTTGCTTTAACGCACTGTCTTGTAGTTTGGAATTATTTCCGAGCTTTTTCCATGCCATGAGCACGACACAGAAGAGCAGGAAACTCCCAATCATAATATAGGTGGTCATGCCTAAATCCTTGCATTCTTATAATCATTTTTGTTTTATTGTTGTGCAGTATAAACCCACGCTTTATTTTAAATAGAGCTAACAACCAATCTGTTTAAATATCCATACAACTGGTATCAAAACTCGATTCTGTGTTACCTAAAGTGACATCTCTCTAGATGCCAATGAAAGTGGATTTAAAGTACTGATAATGCACTCTAAAACATCCATGGAATTGATCGCAATACATATCTGCCCAACTGTAGGACAATTCCGACAAAGTGTTATTTTTATATCACTTTTTTAAAGAACTTAATGCAAATAATATATTCTTTTACACTTTCAACGAACAAGCTCAGGCTACGTTACTTTACCCAAGAGCTAAAAAAAGACACCGAAGTGTCTTTTTATTAACTTAATTATGCACGTGATTTGGGCTTCGCTTTAGGCTTTGGCCCACCAAACGGTTTTTTGGCATCGCCTCTTTCACGCGGCGGCAAACCTGTGTGCTGGGTCAGAATTTGACCACGTTCAGGACGTTTTTTGGTATTTGAAGGACGGGACTGAGCTTGTGCAGCCTTGCTACGATTCCCTTGCTCACCGGTACGTTTTTGCGAATCACCGGCAACCGTCGAGTTCTTCTTACGCGCCGATTGATACTGACCGTCTGCACTGCCTACAGGCTGATAAGTCGGAATCAAATGCTGTTTCGAGTTACCAATCAAATCCTGACGACCCATTTCTTTCAGAGCTTCACGCAATAACGGCCAGTTGTTTGAATCATGGTAACGCAAGAAAGCTTTGTGCAGACGACGACGCTTCTCACCTTTCACAATGTCGACATTTTCAGTATAACGCGCCACTTTCGCCAGTGGGTTTTTACCGGTGTAGTACATGGTGGTTGCAGTCGCCATCGGTGAAGGATAGAAGGTCTGTACCTGATCGGCACGGAAACCATTCTTCTTCAACCAAATCGCCAGATTCATCATGTCGTAATCGGTGGTTCCCGGATGCGCCGCGATGAAGTAAGGAATTAAGTATTGTTCCTTACCCGCTTCTTTACTGTAACGATCAAACATTTGCTTGAAGCGGTCATAAGTCCCAATACCCGGCTTCATCATTTTATTTAGTGGGCCTTTTTCGGTATGTTCAGGCGCAATTTTTAAGTAACCACCCACATGATGGGTTACAAGTTCTTTGACATATTCAGGGTTTAAAACCGCCAGGTCATAACGTAGGCCTGAACCAATCAGAATCTTTTTAATGCCTGGTAAAGAGCGCGCTTTACGGTATAACTGCGTCAATGGCGCATGGTCGGTATGCAGGTTTTGGCACACGCCCGGGAATACACATGACGGTTTACGACAGTTCTTTTCAATCTCAGGATCTTTACAGGCCAAACGGTACATGTTGGCTGTTGGGCCACCCAAGTCCGAGATAATACCCGTGAAGCCCGGTGCGGTATCACGGATTTTTTCCACTTCACGCAGAATCGATTCTTCAGAACGGTTCTGAATAATACGACCTTCATGTTCCGTAATTGAACAGAAGGTACAACCACCGAAACAGCCACGCATGATATTCACAGAGAACTTGATCATGTCGAATGCCGGGAAACGTGCATTGCCATAAGCAGGATGCGGCAGACGTGCATAAGGCAGGTCAAACACATAGTCCATTTCTTCGGTAGTCAACGGAATTGGCGGTGCATTCAACCAGACATCACGTTCACCATGCTTTTGCACCATGGCACGCGCATTCCCCGGATTGGTTTCCAGATGCAGAATACGGTTGGCATGTGCATAGAGCACTGGATCAGCAGCAACTTCTTCAAAAGCAGGCAAACGGATTACGGCCAATTCGCGCGGCGGTAACTTATGTTTAATCGCTTTAGAGGCCGGTTGCAGTTGCACAATTTGCGTATCAGGATCTAAGTCATCCCCTGCTCGCACAATCGGATTGGCTACATGTTCTTTTTGAAAACCTTGGTACTGGCTAGAATCTTTCCCTTGTTCAATCTCACAACCGTCGATATCTTCAGTCATGACATAAGGGTTAATAATTGGATCGACACGGCCAATCGCATCCACATCATTCGATGCGATTTCCACAAATTTGGCTTTAGAGGCACGGTTGTGTTTATTCACAATGAACGCAGTACCGCGAACATCAGTAATCTCGTGAATTTTCTCGCCACGTGCCAGACGATGCATAATTTCAGTGATTGAGCGTTCGCCATTACCGTACATCAAAAGATCGGCTTTTGAATCCATCAAGACTGAACGACGGACTTTGTCTGACCAGTAATCATAGTGTGCAATACGACGTAACGATGCTTCAATACCGCCGAGCAATACCGGTACATCTGGATAAGCTTCACGAACACGCTGACAATACACGGTTGCCGCACGGTCTGGACGTTTGTTTGGCTGATTGTCTGGTGAATAGGCATCATCAGAACGGATTTTACGGTCAGCCGTATAACGGTTGATCATAGAATCCATATTCCCTGCTGTTACACCCCAGGCAATATTCGGTTTACCCAAAACGCGGAACGCATCCACGCTGGTCCAGTCTGGCTGTGCAATAATGCCGACACGGAAGCCTTGTGCTTCTAG
The DNA here is from genome assembly GCF_000369685.1 of Acinetobacter sp. CIP 102136. Taxonomy (GTDB): domain Bacteria; phylum Pseudomonadota; class Gammaproteobacteria; order Pseudomonadales; family Moraxellaceae; genus Acinetobacter; species Acinetobacter fasciculus. The sequence goes on along the minus strand of NZ_KB850140.1, from coordinate 194,150 downwards.
CGTACGACCAATAATGCCTGAACAGAAAGACGGATGATCGATATAAGCATCACCACAAACTAAAATAAAATCACAGCTGTCCCAGCCGAGTTGATCCATTTCCTCGCGTGACATCGGCAAAAATGGCGCAGGGTCAAAACAAGACGCCCAATATTTGTCGTAATCAAACAACGCTTTTGGCGCAGTCTGCATGGTATAAGCAGTAGACATGGCTAGCAATTCTCGGCTGGCAGATGATAGGAGATCTAAAAATAAGATCAAAGATGAAAGCCGATTATTTTACCATGAATCGGCCCTAGCTTGCTTGATTATAATTTATACAAAATCAGAGACTAACTGAATCACGCTCTATTTGTCACTTGAATCTAAAGTTTAAATATTTCAAAAAAGAAATTGATTCTATTTATGAGGAGGAAAGCTTGGAAATAATCTCTAATTTGAACGGAGTTTTAAACTGAATGACAAACCCGTCAGTAATAACGCGGCAATAAACACAGTTAATCCTATCCAGCCATAATTTTCCCACACCAATCCGCTTGAGCTCCCCAACACACTTGAACCCAAGTAATAGCAAAATAAATACAGCGACGAACCGACTGCCCGATACTGTAACGACTGGATCGACACCCAGCTACTGGCGGTAGAATGGGCAGCGAAGAAAGAAAAAGTAAAAATCAGCAATCCGGTAAAAACAACAACCAACTGATTGATCAGCATCAGCGACAAGCCCACAAGCATCATCAGGATCATGGCTGCCAATATTCTAAATTTTCCGTAATGCCGCCCCCAATGTGCTGCTCGAGGGGAACTATAAATGCCGGCCAAATAAGTAATCGAAATCACACCAATCCAGACATGAGATAGCTCAAATGGCGCTTGGATCAAGCGATAACTCAGATAATTAAATACCGAGACAAAGCAGCCCATCAAGATAAAACCTTGCAGGAATAAAACCCGAAGTTTTGGATCAGCTAGATTCTGTCTAAATGAGTTTTTAAAACGATTCAGCTTGATTGGATAGGCTTTAAAATGTTGCGAAGCGGGTAAGAGGTAATAAAATAAGCCTGCAATACAGAGATTTAAAATACCAATCAACAAAGTAGCAGATTGCCAAGAGATAAAATCGACTAGCACCCCGGCAATTAAACGCCCTCCCATACCACCTATCGCTGTGCCAGAAATATATAAGCCCATGGCAAAACCGATATCTTTTTCTGCAATTTCTTCCCCGATATAAGTCATCGCGACCGCAGCGACACCACTGACTGTCAATCCAATCATTACTCGTGTGGTCAGAAACACGGACCAGATCGGCAATATTGCACTTAATAGTAATAATACTGAGACTGAAAATAGAGACCAGACCATAATCGGCTTACGACCAAATCGGTCCGAGATCAGCCCAGTAAAAATAAGACCAACTGCCAAGGCAATGGTAGAAAAAGATAAAGGGAAACTGCTTTGAGTCGGGCTGACCTGGAAATAATCAGCCAGAATCGGCATCATGGGCTGTACGCAATACAGTGATGAAAAAATGGCAAAGCCAGCAAGAAATAAGGAAAAAAGCACTGCTTTAAAAGCAGAAGAGCCATATTCAATATGGCTTGAAGATGAATTTGAGGACATATCCGCTCCATAGACCGGTTCAGTATACGCCTCTCAATTTTTTTTTATGTGATGTTTCAGTCGAAATAGCACATAAACAACTGTTATTTGACTAAAATTCCACGCACAAAAAAATCCCCCTCTGCCTTAGCGGAGGGGGATTTTGGAATAATGAGCTGGCGATGACTTACTCTCACATGGGTAACCCCACACTACCATCAGCGCTAAGAGGTTTCACTTCTGAGTTCGGGAAGGGATCA